>JBOIBN010000095.1:0-7523 GCA_050739575.1 Gammaproteobacteria bacterium | reverse complement strand
ACGTAGCGGCCAAAGATTCCGAGCATCCGTTTCGATCGGTTAGACTAGCGACGCAGGCGCTCGCCCGGCGGTGTTCGTGCACCGCGGAGTACGCGGCCCCGCGCAAAATCCGGCAGTGGAGCAAAAATCCATGGACTACACCGTATCAAGCGGCACGGTTGCCGCGCGGCAAACGGCCTGTCTGGTGACGGGAGTTTATCAGGGCGGCCGCCTGCCGCCGGTGACGGCCGCACTCGACAAGGCCAGCGGCGGTCATCTGCTGCGCCATTCGCGCCGGGGATTCGACGGCGCGCCAGGCACAAGCCTGCTCCTCTTCGATCTTCCCGGGCTCAAGGCAAAGCAGGTGCTCCTGGTCGGGCTCGGCGCGGCCGAAAAGTTTGACGTCGCGGCCTTGCGCAAGGCCGCCGGCACCGCCGTCGAAGCTCTCTTGCGGGCCGAAGTCGCGGAAGCGGCGAATCTGCTTGCCGGGTTCGACGTGCCGGGCCTGGACATGGAGGATCGATCCCGGGCGCTGGTCCAAGCGACCGAACATGCGGCCTACCGCTTCGAGCGGATGAAGTCCAAACCCGCGGATCCGAAGCACCCGCTCGAGCGCATGACGCTGCTTGTCGGTAATCGTGACGACCTGGAACCCGCCAAAAGGGGACTCGCAACGGGTCTTGCGATCGCACAGGGAGAAGCGCTGGCGCGCGATCTCGGCAACCTGCCGCCCAATGTATGTACGCCGAGCTATCTCGCCGGCGAGGCGCGTAAACTCGCCCGGAAATATCCGGCGCTCAAGGTCACCATCCTCGATGAAACGGCCATCCAGAAACTCGGCATGGGTGCGCTTTGGGGGGTCGCCCGCGCCAGCCGCGAGCCGCCACGACTGATCGTGTTCGAATATTCCGGAGGACGGAAGAACGAGCGGCCCCTGGCGCTGGTCGGCAAGGGAATCACCTTCGATTCCGGAGGTATCTCGATCAAACCCTCCGCCAAGATGGACGAGATGAAATTCGACATGTGCGGAGCGGCCAGCGTATTCGGCACGGTCGTCGCCACCTGCGAACTGAAATTGCCCGTCAACCTGGTCGGGCTCGCACCGGCAGCGGAAAACCTGCCCGGCGGCAACGCCGTCAAACCGGGCGACATACTTACCTCGCTCTCGGGGCAAACCGTCGAAGTACTCAACACCGATGCCGAGGGGCGCTTGATTCTCTGCGATGCACTCACCTATGTCGAACGCTTCAAGCCGCGCGCAGTGGTGGATATCGCGACGCTCACCGGCGCCTGCGTGATCGCACTCGGCCATCACGCCAGCGGACTCATGTCGCCCGACGACGAACTGGCTGAAGAGCTGCTCGCCGCGGGCAAACGCAGCGGCGATCGCGCCTGGCGCCTCCCGCTGTGGGAGGACTACCAGTCCGAACTCAAGAGCAACTTCGCCGATTTCGCCAACGTCGGCGGACGCGAGGGTGGCGCCATCACCGCCGGCTGCTTCCTGTGGCGCTTCACGAAGAACTATCGTTGGGCGCACCTGGATATCGCCGGCACCGCTTGGCATTCGGGCGAAAAAAAGGGAGCCACGGGCCGGCCCGTACCGCTCCTCGCCGAGTGGCTGATCGGCGCGACCCGCCGGTCCTGAAACGGATTTGACCCGGATAGATTTCTACGTCACCGGCTCCGTCGAGCCTCACGCGCGCGAACGGCTTGCCTGCCGGATCGCCGAGAAGGCAGTCGCGAGTGGGCAGCGGCTGCACATTCATGCTCTTGACGAATCCGTCCTGGCGACATTGGACGAACTTTTATGGACCTTCCGCGACGTGAGCTTCCTGCCTCACGCCCGGCTCGGCAGCGACGACAGCGTCCCCGTCACGCTCGGCGCGGAATCGGCCCCCGAACCCTTGCCGCAGGTGCTGATTAACCTGGCGGCGGAAATTCCCGGCTTCTTCAGCCGCTTTGAGCGCGTCGTGGAAATCGTCTCCGCCAATCCGGGCGAACGCGAACTCGGGCGCGAACACTTCCGGTTCTACCGTGATCGCGGCTATCCTTTGCAACACCATAATGTATAAGTCTGGAGGATTATTCTCAATGACCGAAGTGGATTCGCAACGCAGCCGGATCGGCAACCACGGCTGAACCCATGGAACGTACCTACGATCCGCAGACAATCGAAGGCCCGATCTACGCACGCTGGGAGGCGGCCGGCTACTTCGAACCCAACGGCGACGGGCCGGCCTACTGCATCATGCTGCCGCCGCCCAACGTCACCGGAACGTTGCACATGGGCCATGCCTTCCAGCACACGCTCATGGACGCGCTCGTACGTTATCACCGAATGCGCGGCGCGCGCGTACTCTGGCAAGCGGGCACCGATCATGCCGGTATCGCAACCCAAATGGTCGTCGAACGCCAGCTTGCAGCCAAAGGCACCGACCGGCACGCACTGGGACGTGCGGCTTTCATCGAGCGCGTCGAGCGCTGGCAACGCGAGTCCGGCGGTATCATCACGCAGCAGATGCGCCGCCTCGGCGATTCCGTGGACTGGACGCGCGAGCGCTTCACGCTGGAGCCGGCGCTTTCAGATGCGGTCACCGAGGAGTTCGTGCGCCTTTACGAGCGGGGACTGATTTACCGCGGCAAGCGACTAGTGAACTGGGACCCGGTGCTGCACACGGCGCTTTCCGATTTAGAAGTCGTCAACGAAGAGGAAAACGGCGATTTATGGCACATCCGTTACCCTCTTGACGACGGAGATGGGTATCTTGTGGTTGCCACCACGCGCCCCGAGACCATGCTCGGTGACGTCGCCATTGCCGTGCACCCCGATGACGAGCGCTACCGCTCATTCATCGGGAAACAGATTCGCCTTCCGCTTACCGGCCGCCTCGTGCCGATCATTGCCGACGCCTACGTGGAACGCGAATTCGGTAGCGGTTGCGTCAAAATTACCCCGGCGCATGACTTCAACGATTACGCTGTCGGCGTGCGTCACGGGCTGACGAAAATCAACATCTTCGACGCGGGTGCGGCGGTGCTCGACGCCGCCGAATGCTATCCGCCGGACACGGATGCCTCGGTGCACACCGAACCGTTGCCCGCGGCTTATCGCGGACTCGACCGCTTCGAGGCCCGCAAACGCATCGTCGCCGACCTTGCAAGGCTCGGTCTTCTGGAGAAGACCGAAGCACATGCGCTCAGGGTGCCGCGCGGCGATCGCTCGGGCGCCGTGCTCGAACCCTGGCTCACCGACCAGTGGTTCGTGGACCTCACCCGCGAAAAGACGCCCGACGGACGCCCCGGTGGCTTGCACACTATCGTGCAGCCGGCGATCGAGGCCGTGCGCAACGGCCGCATCCGCTTCGTTCCCGAAGGTTGGTCGAAGACCTACTTCAATTGGCTGGGAAATATTCAGGACTGGTGCATCAGCCGGCAGCTCTGGTGGGGCCACCGCATTCCGGCTTGGTATGACGAGACGGGCAAAGTCTATGTCGCACGCAGTGAAACAGAAGCGCACGAAAGGCATGGCGTTGCACCGGGCGTAAAACTGCATCAGGACGAAGACGTGCTCGACACCTGGTTTTCTGCCGCGTCGTGGCCGTTTTCCACGCTGGGCTGGCCGGATAAGACGGAAGATCTGAAAACTTTCTACCCCACGAATGTGCTTGTCACCGGTTTCGACATCATCTTCTTCTGGGTCGCCCGCATGGTCATGATGGGACTCGCATTCACCGGCGAGGTGCCATTTCGCGAGGTCTACATCACCGGGCTCATCCGCGACGAGCACGGACAGAAAATGTCGAAATCCAAAGGCAACGTGCTCGACCCGATCGATCTTATCGATGGAATCGAGCTCGATGCACTCATCGCGAAACGCACGCGCGGCATGATGCAGCCACAGCTTGCCGGGCGGGTGACTCAGGCCACGCGGCGCGAGTTCCCCAACGGCATCCCCGCCTTCGGCACCGATGCCCTGCGCTTCACCTTCGCCGCACTCGCCTCGACCGGGCGCGACATTAATTTCGATCTGGGCCGCGTCGAGGGGTACCGCCACTTCTGCAACAAGCTGTGGAACGCGACGCGCTTTGTCCTCATGCACGTGAACGAAGCACCAGGCGCGCCCGTCGAACTCGCGCCGACCGACCGCTGGATACGCTCGCGGCTTGCGCAAACCATCGCCGAAGTGCGCGGACACCTCGACGAATACCGTTTTGATCTCGCCGCGCAGGCGCTTTACGACTACTCCTGGTCGAAGTTCTGCGACTGGTATCTGGAGCTGGTCAAGCCGCGGCTCGGCGCCGGCGGCGAGACGGCAGATGCCGCACGTAACACCCTTATCGTTGTGCTCGAAGCCCTGCTCAGGCTGCTGCATCCGCTCATGCCCTTTATCACGGAAGCGCTGTGGGAGCGGGTCGCGCCGCTCGCGGGCCGTGCCGGTGCAAGCATCATGCTCGCTCCCTGGCCCGAAGCCGCCGACTTCGACAGCGACCCCGATGCGGAAGCAGAAATCGAATGGGTGCAGACGATGGTGGCGACGCTACGTCAATTGCGCGCGGAACTTGGACTCGATCCGGCCCGGCGCATGCCGGTCACGCTGCACGGCGCAAGTTTACCGATACGTAAACGCCTCGAACGCCATGCCGCCGAGATCGCGTTTCTGGCCCGGACGGAGATGCCGAACTCCTCCGACGAGCCGGTACCGGAAGCGGCTGCGACCGCCGTCATCGCGGAAGCCGTCGTGGCGGTACCCATGGCCGGCCTGGTGGACATTGTGGCCGAACTGGCCCGGCTCGAACAAGTTGTTGTCCGGCTGGAAAGGGAGTTGTCGCAGACTAAAGGCAAACTCGCGAACGAGACCTTCCGCAACCGTGCGCCCGCCGAAGTCGTCGCCCGAGAAGAGCAGCGGCGCAAAGAAACGGAAACCGCACTCGCAGGTTACCGCAGCCAGCGCGAACGCCTCGAGCGCCTGCGCTGAAGGGTAGCGCCCCTATATCGTTCGCGCCCCGAGGCGGGTCGGTAAAACAAACGAGCGGTTAAAAGCGGATTTGGCAAAAAGGCAAGACCAGACTCCTTGATCGCGGGCGTCCGCTGCATCCGATCGCCGCCGTGGTAGATCGTTTGCGTCTTCAGCTGCCCCAGGGCGGTGTAGGTGAAGTCCTGCACGAGCCCGTTGTTGGGGCTTTGGCGTTGATCCAGCTCGCCGAGAAGGTCGTGGTGGTAAGTGCGCGAGTGCATTTTGTTCAGTACTTCTTTACCACGCTAACAATTTATGCCTTCCAGCCAATACCAGCCGGGTTTCTTCTCAAAATGGATTGTAAGTGGTGGATAGGCGTGTCCATTAATTTCCATTCGTGGCAGGAAGACGTCGAAGGACGTAGGAAGAGCATCTAGCCCGGTTAGTCCAAAGAAATAATCCGTAAACGGTTTGTGCTTGGTAGCGAATTTGGAGCCAGATAAATAATGCACGTTGGAAGAGAGAGCGGTATTGACATAACTTCCATCAATATAGTTAGAAGTATACACAGTAAAATTCCCTGCCAGTTTATTGCCTGCCCGGTCACGGGCCAGAAAATTTTTAATCTCCGAATCTACTGCAAGACCCGCAGGCACATGCAAGTTGACTCCTATTGCTCCCGCGTAGCCTGCTGTAGGAAGCGAGACTCGAACATAGATGGTGACACCTTGTCGCTTTAGCACCCATTCATCATTTTTTCCGACTCTTAAACACTCGCTGTTTGATGCGTAACCTATCGGGGCGCTAGCATGGTACCAGACTCCGTGCACAGGACCACAACCAGTCAACGCAAGCACGATCGGATAAAGACAGATATTTCTGGTCTTTAAGCTAAACCGTTTTTTAACAAGGCGGGCAAGATTCACGGCCCACCGTACTCGTTGACAATATCGCTGCCTATCAGCGCCGATCCTATTGGCGTGTTCACCAATCCAAGATACGCCACGCCAGCCGCCGGAAGCATTAACGGAACACTCGTCCATCCAGGCAGGATGTTCAGCCACGTATCATGTAACGTCGATAATGCGTTCATGCCTCCTATGGCATTCATGAACCTGCTAACTGAACCGCCTTCATACCATGCTCCCGACGGCGAAGTTACTTCGGTACCCGGATAAGGCGAGCCAATGGAGGCAGCCTTATTTTGCAAACTAAACTGGATGTTTTCCTGCGTTTGGGGGGTGTCACTATCCTCATAAACTGCATGTTTACCGCCCGGCCATCTCAGATCTTCATGAACCCAATACTTGTACAAACTGAATGTGCCATAGGCGATGGCGGTCAACTCGAAGCCCTTCTGGAAGCTGCCGCCCGCGGCCACGCCGGTGAGGCCGCCCGCTACGCCATGTGCAGCGGCTTGGCCGAAGAAACCCCAGTTAGCCGACACCGCCCCCGTAAACACCGCCAGCCCGATCGCCATGATCGGACATACCTATCGCCTGGAACGTTAGCAATTGATGACCTCAGGCCAAGTACCGAAACTCCAATGGAAATGAGCGGTCTGCGCAGGAAACATGATAGTTCCGGCCTGAATTGTAGGTATAAACAGCGAAAAAGCAGGGACAACGGGTCGAATGCTGATCTGAATCCAGATCCCGCCATGTGACGATATTTGCTTAACGCCCATGATCTGCAGTCGTTGGCCGGAATCCGATTTTTCGGCAATAATACCTGCTCCATTCAAGGAGAGGGGAATTGAAACATCGTGACTAGGGGGGGGCGGCTGAACCCATAGAACAACTATCGCCTCCTTCTTGCTTTTATAAGCAGAAAGGAAAAGTTTATAGTCGTTTTTAGTAAATTCGAGAACATCGGGTGCTCCGATATTGCCACCACACGCATTTCTAACAACTTTCCCGCCCGCGGCACTCGGAGCATAGTAATGTCCGCCTCCGGGCAGCACACAACCCGCAATCACCAGAAACACCGCTACTACGCATAAGAGAGGTAGATTCAAGGTGCGATCACCAATATGAGTTGTCATATCGGTCGCTGGCTATAAGACCGTAACCTATGGGGGTGTTAATAAGCCCTGCATAGGTGAATGCCGCTGCTGGAAGCATGGTCGGAATACTCATGAAGGCGTAATAGACCGATTGAGACATGCCATTAATTTGCATCACATCTCCCAGCCAGTCGTGAAACGTGCCGACGGCATTTTGGCCGCCTAAGTACATCATCGCTCGGCTAATAGGCCCTCCTTCACTGAATAAGCCCGGCGTCTTGCCAGTAAGCACTGCGCGCCCCCAGTTGTTGTAGTCCTCGTTGTCATACGAGGTGCCTACTGGATTTTCCGGCTTGTATCTCCACCCCTTTTCGCCGCTGAACCAACACGGTCCTTGGCGATAGGGATTTAGATATTGATACAGGCTGTATGCTCCGTAAGCCAACATAGCCAACTCGAAGGGTAATCCCCCCATTATTAGCGGCAGCCAGAAGTAGGGTTTAGGCCGCCATGGCCAACTTCTGCATGGGCGTCACCCCGCCGATGCCCATGTTGGGCCGCTCGTGATTATAGGTCCATAACCAA
>JBOIBN010000094.1:0-7537 GCA_050739575.1 Gammaproteobacteria bacterium | reverse complement strand
CCGCCGTCAACGTGGTCTTGCCATGGTCCACATGCCCGATCGTGCCTACGTTCACGTGCGGCTTGGTACGCTCAAACTTCGCCTTGGACATTCCCGTTACTCCTCAAAGTCTGCTCAAAGTCCGCAATCGTCCGAAATTCGCTGCTCTCTCTAACGCCAGTGAGGCGTGCGGCGGGAGCCCTTCACTACTTCGACTTTCGCCACTTCTTTCGTTTGACTCCTAACGCCTCACCTCTTCTGGAGCCCACAGCCGGAATTGAACCGGCGACCTCTTCCTTACCAAGGAAGTGCTCTACCGACTGAGCTATGTGGGCGCGTCAAACCATCTTCCGCGCTGGAGCGGGTGATGGGGATCGAACCCACGTCATCAGCTTGGAAGGCTGAGGTTCTACCATTGAACTACACCCGCGAACGGGGGGGGGGGCTGGAAACCAAGAATTTGCCATTCCCGATCCTCTACAATTGCCGGCCAGATTCGTCAAACGCACGCCGGTACCCGACTTCCAGCCGGTGGAGGGGGTAGGATTCGAACCTACGTAGGCGTAAGCCAGCAGATTTACAGTCTGCCCCCTTTGGCCACTCGGGTACCCCTCCTAAGGAGCAAGCTAGGTATTATCTCTAAATGCCTTCATCAAGTCAACCACCCACCCATTTTACGGAACCTTGTTTGGCGGGATTCCGGCATCATCTGACGGGGCTTATCGCACTCCCCGCTGGTAACAAAAGACCAGCATGATTTAAGGCAATGCGTGCCGCGTGGACATGCTTCGCTCACCGGCCCTAAAGCCCGGCTGCTCAGCTCAGCCAGGCTCGGATGTTGTCGAAAAGTCGGAGCCAAGGGCCGTCCCCGGGCCATTCCGGCGGATACCAGGAGTGTTGCAACCTGCGGAATACGCGCTCGGGGTGCGGCATGAGGATCAGCACTCGTCCGTCAGCGTTGGCAAAGGCGGTGGTGCCACCCGGGGAGCCATTGGGATTGGCGGGATAGCGTTCGGCGGGAACGCCCTCCGCCGTCACATAGCGCAAAGACACCTGACCCGTTGCGCGTAATGCGCCGAGATCGTTCGCACTTGCGAACTCGGCACGGCCTTCGCCGTGGGCGACGGCAACCGGCAGGACAGATCCGGTCATACCCTCGAAGAACGGACAAATGGAATCGAGCACCTCGACCAAGCTCAGCCGCGCCTCGAACTGCTCGGAGCGGTTACGTCGGAACCGCGGCCAGTGAGCTGTGCCGGGAATCAGTTCCGCGAGGCCGGCGAGCATTTGGCAGCCGTTGCAGAAGCCGAGCGCAAAGTGCGCCTTGTCGGCGAGAAACGCCTCGAATTGATCGCGTAGGCGGGTGTTGAAGAGAATGGATTTCGCCCAACCCCGCCCTGCGCCCAGCACGTCGCCGTAGGAAAAACCGCCGGGCGCGGCGAATCCGGCATATCCCTCCAGCGCGCGACTGCCGGCGGCCAGTTCACTCATGTGCAGGTCCACCGCCTCGAAGCCGGCACGCGTGAACACCGCTGCGAGTTCGCGATGCCCGTTCACCCCCTGTTCGCGCAGAATCGCGACCCGCGGCGCGCGGCCCGTAACGGCAGGTGTCGTCCGTTGCGCCGGATCGAAGCCGAGTCGTACGGTGGTCAACCCCGGCGCGGACGGATCACATTGGTTCTCGTATTCCTCGCGCGCGCACTCGGGATCGTCGCGCAGCGAACGCATCCGGTAGCTCACCTCCGCCCAGCGGCGCATGGCTTCGGGCCATTGCACCTCCCACAAAGTCTCGCCGCCCCATGCGAAGACGAGTTTTTGATTCTCACGCGGTTGTCCGATCCGCGCGAGAGAGGATTCAATCCCTTGCTCCGCAAACACCGCGCGCAGACGCTCCCGATCGCATGCACGGATTTGTACGACCGCACCCAGCTCTTCGTTAAACAGCGCCGCAACCGGGTTGGAATCCAGAGCGGCGACGTCGGCCTCAAGTCCGCAATGACCGGCAAGCGCCATTTCGATGAGCGTCATTGCGAGACCTCCGTCGGAACGATCGTGGTAGGCGAGAATCCGCCCCTCATCGGCAAGTCGACGTAAGGCCGCGAAAAAGCCGCGCAACGCCGCCGGATTGTCCACGTCGGGAACGGGAACGTCCCGGCGTTCAAAAACCTGGGCGAAGGCGCTGCCACCGAGCCGGTTACGTCCGCCTCCGAGATCGATCAACCACAGCTCGGAATCCGGTTCCGGAACCAGCATCGGCGTCAACGTGCCACGCACATCGGCGAGCGGCGCGAAGGCGGAAATGACGAGCGACAGCGGCGCCCTGACCTCCTTTTCCTCGTCGTGCTCGCACCAGGCAACACTCATGGACAGTGAATCCTTGCCGACCGGAATGGCCAGTCCGAGCGCGGGGCACAGTTCGGCGCCCACCGCGCAGACCGCCGCGTAAAGATCGCCGTTGTCCCCGGCCTCGCCACCGGCCGCCACCCAGTTTGCCGACAGACGCACATCCTCGATGCGGCGAATCGGTGCGGCCACGATGTTGGTCAGCGCCTCGCCGACCGCGAGCCGGGCCGAGGCCACGGCATCGCCGACCGAAACCGGCAGGCGTTCACCAATCGCCATCGCCTCGCCCGCATACCCCCAATAATCCGTGGCCGTGACGGCGACGTCGGAAACCGCGACCTGCCACGGGCCGACAAGTTGATCGCGCACTACCATGCCGCCGATCGTACGATCGCCGATGGTGACCAGAAAACCCTTGTCGCCCACGCCGGGGAGTGCAAGAATTCGTTCCAGCGCTTCGGCGACCGTCACATTGGTGACCGACGCCGATATGCGTGGCAGACCGCTGCGGCGAACCCCGGCAACTTCAAGCGGCGGCAGATCGCCGAGCAACACGTGCATCGGCAAATCCACAACGGTGGTGCCGGTGCGCGCGTCGGTCACGAGCAGCCGTTCTTCGGCGCTTGCTTCACCGATAACCGCCCAGGGACAACGCTCGCGCGCGGCGATCGCGGCGAATGCGGCTTCGTCCTGAGGTGCAAGTGCGAGCACGTAGCGTTCTTGGGCTTCGTTGCACCAGAGTGCGAGCGCACTCATGCCAAGTTCGGCGCTCGGCACGCGAGCCAAGTCCACCCGGCCGCCGAGACCGGCGTCGGACAACAACTCGGGCACGGCATTGGAGAGCCCGCCCGCGCCCACGTCGTGAATTGCCAGCACGGGACTTGCCGCGCCCATTGCGATCATGGCCTCGATGACTTCCTGCGCGCGGCGCTGCATCTCGGGATTGCCGCGCTGAACCGAGGCGAAGTCGAGTTCGGCATCCTCGGCCCCGGGACGCGAGGAGGCGGCGCCGCCCCCCAAGCCGATCGCGAACGCCGGTCCTCCCAGCACCACGATCTTCGTGCCTGCTTTGAAGCGGCGCTTCTCCACCAGCTCGCGGCGAATGCTGCCGAGTCCACCGGCCAGCATCAGCGGCTTGTGGTAGCCGCGAAAACGTCCGGCACCGGCGCCTGCATCCGCCTGACAGAAGCTGCGGAAGAAACCGGCGATTGCAGGACGGCCGTATTCGTTGTTGAAAGCCGCCGCGCCGATCGGCGCTTCAAGCATGATCTTGAGCGCACTCGCCAAACCGGGCGGCGTGCCGACCTCTGCTTCCCATGGGCGCGGGTTTCCCGGCAACTTGAGATCGGATACCGCAAAGCCCGTGAGGCCCGCCTTGGCGGAACCGCCGCGGCCGGTTGCCGCTTCGTCGCGGATCTCCCCGCCCGCACCGGTGGCCGCGCCGGGAAACGGGGCGACACCGGTCGGATGATTGTGAGTTTCGACCTTGATCGCAATCTCGAGCGCAGCATCGCCTGCGACGTAAAACCCGCTCTCCGGTTCGCGGCTCCAGCTGCGGCCGCCCGCGCCGGCGAGCACAGCAGCATTGTCGCTGTAG
The DNA here is from genome assembly GCA_050739575.1 of Gammaproteobacteria bacterium. Taxonomy (GTDB): domain Bacteria; phylum Pseudomonadota; class Gammaproteobacteria; order JAKDMP01; family JAKDMP01; genus JBOIBN01. The sequence goes on along the minus strand of JBOIBN010000094.1, from coordinate 3,618 downwards.
GCGGAGAGAATTCCCTCCGGATGCGCGCGGTAACTTTCGCGGATGCAGTCGAAAGGGGTGCGATCCTGCGCCTCACCGTCGAGCGTCCACGCGCCGCGGAATATCTTGTGCCGACAGTGCTCAGAGTTCACCTGCGCGAACATCATCAGTTCGGTCGCGGTCGGGTCGCGCCCGAGCTTCCCGTACGCATCGAGTAGATAAGCACGCTCGTTCGGCCCAAGCGCAAGACCGAGTCGTGCGTCGGCCTCGCGGAGTGCCGCCTCGCCCTCGGCCGCAAGCGGAACGAGCCGCTCAGGCGCGGGTTCCGCATTTTGAAAGAGTGGCGCCACGTCGGGAAGCGTGGCAACGACCGTCTCGATCATCCGATCGGCGAGCACCGAGACAAGTTTGCGCCAGTCCTCCGTATCCGGCGCGGGAACTGTTCCGTCAAGCGCGTAAGCGACACCACGTTCTATTCGGCCCACCGACTTCAAGCCGCAACCGGCGAGGATTTCCCCCGCCTTGCTCGACCACGGTGAGACGGTGCCGAAGCGCGGCACCACAAACGGCCCGAGCGTATCCGGCTCCGGCGGTTTTCCGGCAAAGCCTTCGTCGAGCAAGCTATTCAGACGCGCACGAGCCGCACCCAGCGGCAACGTACCCGAACAAAGATAAAAAAAGCGGGCATCGAGAAGCCGCAGCCCGGACAGCACATCGCTCAACTGCCCACGCAGACGTTCGAGCCTGAAGTCGGGCCACGCGCGGGCGCCGTAGACGATCTGCATGCGCTCTCTCAGTTCACCTGCCGCCAGTCGAGTCCGGATTCCTGATCCGCCGCCGCAATCCACTCGAGCGTGCAGCCAAGCGCGGCCGCAGCCGCCGCGCGGGCAAGTTCGGGCCGATTGTTCTGTTCGGAAAGATGCGCGAGCACGAGTTGCTGCAACTGGCTGGTGTCGATCCCGGCCAAGAGCGCAGCCGCCTGAGCGTTGCTGAGGTGCCCGTAGTCCCCGCCGACCCGGCGCTTGAGCGCGGGCGGATAAAAACCGGCGGCGAGCATGGCCTCGTCATGATTGCTTTCGAGTATCAACGCCTCCGCCCCGGAAAGCGCCGCATCAAGGTACGGTGTCACGTGACCGACGTCGGTGATCACCGCGACCCGGCATGCGCCGTCCCCCAACAGAAACTGGGTGGGCTCGGTCGCGTCATGCGGCACGATCAACGGTGTCACCTCGATGTCGCCGACGACAAACGGAACATGACTGTCGAAGGGTTCGGCGAGCCCATCAAGTGCATGCGCCCGTGCCGTGCCCGCGCTCGCCCGCACCGGTATTCGATAGGCCGCCGCGAGGCGCGCGACGCCCGCGACATGATCGGAGTGCTCATGCGTCACCAGGATCGCATCGAGATCGGAAGGCGCGACGCCGAGCCTCGCGAGGCGGCGTTCGGTCTCCGCGAGCGAAAAGCCGCAGTCCACCAGCACGAGCGTCGTGCGGCTGCGAATCAGGGTGGCGTTGCCGCGGCTGCCGCTGCCGGCGAGCGCAAAGGCAAGCGGCACTAGTTTTCGCCCCGTCCCGGTGTGTAGATTGGCAGCGGCGTCACCGTTGCGCCCTCCACGACGACCACCTTGGCAATACCTTCCTTGACCACCTCGTCAATGCGCACGATCGCATGGATCGGGACATAGGTCCGCTTTACGTCGGAAAATTCGGCCGCCAGCTTCTCCGCTCCAGGATCTACGACCACCTGCGAGCTTTTGCCAAAACTGAGTTCCTCGACCTCGATAAAACCGAACAGCGCGCCGTGACTCACCTTGCGCGCGTAAATCTCGAAAAGTTGGTCGCGATTCTGGAAGATGACCTTGTAGATTTGCCGGGCCGCCATTGCTGTCCTCGAACGAAACAATCATTCAGAGCGCAGTATCGCGCCGCGCAGATATTCTCCCACATGCGGGCCTGGAGTCAGCCCGCGGCTGGCTCGATGCGCCGAATTCCGCCGAGATAGGGCTGCAGGACTTCGGGAACGCGCACGCCGCCGTCGACTTCCTGTCCATTTTCCATGACCGCAACCAGACAGCGTCCGACCGCGACGCCGGAGCCGTTCAACGTATGCACGAGGCGCAGTTTTCCGGTCGCGGGATCACGGAATCGCGCAAGCATGCGTCGGGCCTGGAAGTCTTCACAATTGCTACAGGAAGAGATTTCTCGGTAACGGCCCTGGCCCGGTAACCAGACTTCGAGATCGTAGGTTTTTGCCGCACCGAAGCCGATGTCTCCGGTGCACAACGCGACAACCCGATACGGCAATTTGAGCGCCTGAAGCACGGCCTCGGCATGGCTGGTCAGTTCCTCCAGTGCACGGTACGAATCGTCAGGGTGCACGATCTGCACCAGTTCGACCTTGTCGAACTGGTGCTGGCGAATCATGCCGCGCGTGTCCTTGCCGTGGCTGCCGGCTTCGGCCCGGAAGCAGAGCGTCGCTGTCATCATCCTGAGCGGCAGCCGTTCGGGTTCGAGGATTTTGCCGCGCACGAGATTCGTGAGCGGAACTTCTCCCGTAGGGATCAGGTACCAGAAATGATCGCCCGCCAGGCGGAATTGATCCTCGGCGAACTTTGGCAACTGACCGGTGCCGGTGAGACTCTCGACGTTGGCGATATGGGGCAGATAAAACTCTTCATAGTCGTGGCGCTCGCGGTGCAGATCAAGCATGAACTGCGCGAGCGCACGATGCAGGCGGGCAAGCGCACCGCGCAACACCACGAAGCGGCTCCCCGCGAGCTTCGCCGCTGCCGCATAATCCATGCCGTCGAGCCCTTCGCCGAGTGCGACGTGGTCACGCGGCTCGAAATCGAAATGCGGCGGCTCACCGATACGCCGCGCTTCGACGTTCGCCTTTTCATCGGCGCCGTCGGGCACCGACCCGTGAAGCAAATTCGGTACATTGAGCAGAAACGCTTGGAGTTCTTGTTCCAGCGCCGCGAAATTTTCCTTCCGTGCCGCTTCGTCACGGCCAGTGCGGGCCGCTTCGTCGAGCAGCGCCGCAGCATTCTCGCCGCAGCTCTTGGCGCGCCCTATTTCCTTAGATATCCGGTTACGTTCGGCACGCAGCGCTTCCAGTTCCGTCTGTAATTGCTTGCGCTTGGCCTCCAGCACTTCGAAACGCGCACGATCGAACAAGAACCCGCGACGCGCAAGATTCTCGACGACGGAATCGAGATCGTGGCGCAGCAGATTAGAATCAATCATGGTCTCGGGGCAAACTTATCGTCGGGCACGTTATTGTAACGGCTGGGCAATCGGCGATCATGCGCATCAACATCGCAACGCATCCGAATAAACCGAGTCAAGACCGCCCCGCATGCAAAAAGTAAAGGGGCGGCTGTAGCCGCCCCTTGAGTTTCACCTGCGATCAGTGCAGTAAAATCGTATTGTTCATCCTTGGATCACGGATGCTGGAGGCAGAAGGTGTATGCCCCGCCGCTGTCGTTCGCCTTCACCCCCCAACTGTAAGTGCCCGTCGGACCCCAGCGGTGTACCTCGGTACCGGTAAAGCCCTGCTGCCACTGGCCGTAGTTCGCACTATCCACCCGCCCATAGAGCTTGAAGCCCGCCGGGGCCATGAGGATCGCATTCTCCTCAC
>JBOIBN010000093.1:0-7691 GCA_050739575.1 Gammaproteobacteria bacterium | reverse complement strand
AGTTGCTGATAATGCACCGCGTAGAGCAGCACGCCGTAACCCAGCGCCACCAGCAACAGGCCGATACCGAACTTGCGCGGCGTCGAGGGATTGATGCCGCGCTTGTCCAGCCACGGCCACAGCATCGCGATGAATGGGGCGAGGATCAGGATGTAGAGCGGATTTACCGACTGAAAGAGAGTGAAGCTCCACGGCAGCTGCAACACCGGCAGGCTCCCCTGCCACAAGGGCGCGACATAGTCGCGCGCAAAGAAATTGAGGGCGCTCGCGCTCAGCAGACTTAATGCCCAGAACAGCACCATCGCGACAAAGAGAAGCAGCAAGGCGATGTAACGCCGGCCCTGCACGCCTTCACCGCGGCGCAGACTGCTGACAACGAAGTAGAGGACAAGTACTCCCATCAGCGTGTATACCGCTATGGTCATCGCCTCGGGATGCGAGAGCAGCAACGCACAGGGATAGATCAACGCGATCGTACCCAGGACCACGACCGGTGTGGACCAGGGGCGTTTGTAACGCACCTTGTCCCCTGCGCCCGGCACGCGCCGATGGCGCCATTCGAAGATCAGTGCGCCAACCGCCATGCCGAACGCAGCGGCAACGAATCCCCAGCGATAGCCATAGTGAACGCCGATCCAGGCCGCGCAGACGAACGGCGCAATGAAACCACCGAGGTTGATCGCCAGATAGAACAAAGTGTAGCCGGCGTCGCGGCGCGAATCGTCCATGGCGTAGTTGCGCCCGATCAGCACCGTCAACGGAATGCCGAGACCGGCCGCAAGCACAAAAAAGGCCAGCGCCAGTGTAAATACCTCCCGGCTCGGCGCGGCCATGCCCACGAGCCCGATGGTAGCCAGCCACAGCGAAAGCCTCAGCGCCTGCACTTCGCCAATCACGTTGTCGGCAACCCAGCCGCCGATGATCGCGGTCGCGTAGGTCAGGGCTCCGAAACCGGCAAACAGGAGATTGGCCTGCTTCAGCGCCTCGGCCTGCGGCAGTCCGGAGAAAAACGCTTCGGCGGCATACGGCGCAAGAAAGGCACGGAAACCGTAGAACGCGAAGTTTAAGCCGACCGTAACCGCGAGCAGCATCCATAACAGACGCGGATGGCCCCAGAGATCGGGCGCCGAGGCGGGTTGGCGGTCGGCGACGGTCTGTGCGCTCATGCGTGTTCTCCCGTGAATATCGAAGTCGGAGTCGAATCGGTTTTCATCGATTCACCTTGGGTTGCGCTTCTCTGTAGATTTTCAGGCTTGATCGGATTGACGCCGCACGTCACGATTCGACTGGCATTGCAGGAATGACGCAGTCAATTTAACGGAGCGCCGCAAGCGCCGCATCCTCGGCGAGGAGCGCGGCGCCGTGCTCGGCACGCGGAAGTCCGAGTGCGCGGGCGATTTCGAGTCCGGGCGGAACGGCCCCGGGTATCGCCGGCCCGCCGACCAGCAATTCGGAAAGACAGGACGAGGCCGCGATGAGAGCGGGTTTGCCGAGCACTTCGTAGCGCACCGCTTCAATGCGCCCGGCGGCAACACGCAGATGAAAACGGACAAAAGAACCGGAGGCGCTGCTCCCGGCTTCACCGCTCGAAATCTCACCTGCTTCGTTATCCGGGAAAGGGCCGACATTGCGGGGATGATCAAGATGATCCCGCGCCGGAGCGCCAAAATCTTCGGCCGCGGTTATCAACCGGCGGCCTCGGCGGGAGCCATGGCCCGCAAGCGTTGGACGGCGCTGCCGATGTGCTCGACGGCGAAGTCCACCTCATCTTCGGTAGTGAAGCGACCGACGCTCATGCGCAGGCTTGCACGCGCACGCGCATCCGACAGCCCCAGCGCCTTGAGGACGTATGACGGCGCCTGCGACGCCGAACTGCAGGCGGAACCGGTCGAGACCGAAACGTCTGACAGGAAATAAAGCAGCGTATCGGTCACGATACCGTCAAAGGCAAGGTTCAGAATGTGTCCGGCGCGTTGATTGTCCGCGGGACCGTTCACCTGCACGCCGCCGAGCGACGCAAGCCCCTCATGAAGTCGCGTGGTAAGACGCCGTGCATGTTCGGCATCCTCGGCAAACCGTTCGCGGGCGATGGCGAAGGCGCGTCCCATGCCAACGATCTGGTGCGTCGCGAGCGTGCCCGAACGCAGTCCTCTCTCGTGACCGCCGCCGTGCACCATTGCTTCGAGCCGCACATCCGGTGCGTGGCGAACGTAAAGCGCACCGATGCCTTTCGGCCCATACAGCTTGTGGCCGGAGAAGGACATAAGGTCCACCGGCAACGAAGCAAGGTCTATGGGTACCTTGCCAGCGGCCTGGGCTGCGTCCACATGGAAGAGCACCCCCCGTTCGCGGCACACGGTACCAAGCGCGGCAATGTCCTGGATCACGCCGATCTCGTTATTGACCAGCATGATCGAAACCAGCACGGTGTCGTCACGGATGGCCTCCGCCAATGCAGCGGGATCGATTCGTCCGTCCGGCTCGGGCGTCAGGCAGGTCAGTGCAAAGCCCTCGGCTTCGAGCCGGTGCGCCGTGTCGAGCACGGCCTTGTGTTCGGTGCGCGCGGTCACGAGTCGGCCGCGTGTCCCGCAGCAACGCATGACACCCTTGAGCGCGAGATTGTCGGATTCGGTCGCGCCCGACGTAAATATGATTTCCTGCGCCTCGGCGCCGACGAGTGCGGCGATCTCGGCGCGCGCGGCTTCGACCGCCTTGCGGGCCGTGCGTCCAGCGGCATGGGTGACGGAAGCCGGATTGGCAAAGCAGCCATCGGGGCCGAGATAACCCAGCATGGCCTCGACAACGGCCGGATCCACCGGCGTGGTGGCGGCGTAATCGAGATAAACGGGCGTTTTAATCGTCGGCATCATGTTCGGGCATTGCTCGGGGGCTCGCCGGAACATTCTCGGCGGCGCTCAGGAACCCTCGCAATAGCTTAACCTCACTGGGCTCCAGACGCGCGCGCCGGGCGAGACGCTGCATGCGGCGCAAGGCAAAACGCGGTGCTTCCGGCGCGATGACGCCGAGATGGCGGGCAACCCGATCGAAGTGGGCGCAGAGTGCCGCGACGTCTTCGGCGGGTGCGCTCGGAACCGGAGTCTCGCGCATTGGGGCCTTGCCCTGGGCCACCAATACTTCATAGGTAATCACCTGCACGGCGGCCGCCAGGTTGAGTGAATCGTAGCCGCCGGTCGTCGGGATGTACCACAACCGATTGCAGCACTCGAGCGCATCGTTATCGAGGCCCGTGCGCTCCGGGCCGAACAGAATTGCGGCGTCACCGGCCGGGAGTTCGCCGACCAGTTCCTGCGCGCCTTCGCGCACCGGGACAACCTCCGGTCCCAGGCGCCGTTCGCGCGCGCTGGTGCCGGCCACGAATCGCGCCCCGACCAGAGCCTCCGCAAGCGTGCCCACGATGCGCGCGTTACGCACCAGCTCCACCGCTCCGCGGGCCCGCGCAAGCGCCTCAGATGCGATTTCGCATTCCGGCGCTACCAGCACCAATCGTTCCATACCCATGACCTTCATCGCCCGCGCCGCGGCACCGACGTTGCCGGGATGCGAAGTTGCGACGAGCACGATGCGGATTTCGCCGGACATGATTTTGCTCAAAAGTATGGACACCTCCTGCTATTCTAGTAGCTGAGTTCACGAGTCCGGTCTTTATCTTGATGGATCCGCTGATCAATATCGCCGTCAGTGCCGCGCGCAATGCCGGCGCCGTCATCACGCGCGCCATGAATCGGCTCGATACCATCAAGGTCGAAACCAAGCGGCACAACGATTTCGTCTCCGAGATAGATCGCCAGTCCGAAGAGGTGATTATCGAGACGATTCGCAAGGCCCATCCGGATCATGCGATCCTCGCCGAGGAAAGCGGACACCAGGGCGGCGGCGAGTATGAATGGATCATTGATCCGCTCGACGGCACCACCAACTATCTGCACGGATTCCCGGTCTTCGCGGTCTCGATCGCCGTCACCGTGCGCGGGCGCCTTACTCACGGCGTCGTTTACGATCCGCTGCGCGAAGAAATGTTCATCGCGAGCCGCGGACAGGGCGCCCTGCTCAACGAACGGCGCATGCGTGTAACGTCTCTGCGGGGGCTCGAAGGCGCGCTTATCGGAACCGGCTTCCCGTTTCGCGACTTTCGCGATCTCGCCAGCTATCTCGCGATGCTCCGCGCGGTGCTCGAAAAAAGCGGCGGCGTGCGCCGCGCCGGCGCGGCGGCGCTCGATCTCGCCTGGGTCGCAAGCGGCCGGCTCGACGGCTTCTTCGAACTCGGGCTCAAGATCTGGGACATCGCCGCCGGCTGCCTCCTGATCGAAGAATCCGGCGGAATCGTTGGCGACGTGACCGGCAAATCGGGCTGGCCCGTTGCCGGCGGTCACATACTCACCGGCAGTCCGCGCGTCTTCATGGCGCTCGCGCGCGCCCTCGCCCCGCATCTCCCGCCCGAGCTGCTCAATCCTGCGATCAAAAAATAACAAAGTTCCGTTACGCGATACGAATTACTCATCCACACGGGCGTCCGTTTCTTTGGGGTTACCTCAGGCTGAACCCCATTGATCCAACCGCGTGCTCAGCCGTGCGAATCCGCGGGTTCGAGCAACTGACCTCCCACCTGTTCGGCAATTCTACGGATCATGTCACTCTTGGGGTCAACACGCCAAGCCACCTTAAGGTCGGTTGTCCAGTTGGTGTCTTTCAAAAGATAACGGCCCTCTTTGAAGATCACACAGGTATTCTCTGGGGTGGGTTCCTCTTGTTCTAACGTATATCGGCAATGCGGGCAAACCGTGGCGTCTTTCATCACGGGCTCCCGACAGTGTGGGCAGAGTGTCTTGAGTTTGTTTTGACTCAACGCCACAAACAACACGCCGAGCCAGCTGAGAAAAAGGCATAGAATGAATGCAAGCACCGGCTGGCCCTTGCGGTCGCCGATCACGGTGCCAACGATAATCGCCACTATCCACAGAAAGATGATCACTCCGATCATTTCGATTGCTCCATTTCAGCCGCCGAGAAGACGCCCGGCTCGCTGTCTCATAGCCACCACGTTACCGCCTTTGCAACAAATGAGGGCTAGACCTTGCATTTGACACTCAATACCCCCTACTTTATCGAATAAGCTCAGGATCGTTTTAATCTTCATCACCCCTTCTGTAAGTGTGTTGTAGCACCAGCCTCAGCTCTTGTCAAACGCCTGCGCATTGGGAACCGCACAGCGGTCCGCGGTACGGTGTGTCTCTCGATTATTCGGATATTGGAACAAGCCGAAAAGCCGGCTCGCTAAATCGGCGAGCGCAGCCGGACATAATCCCGACGGATATTGTGTCTACCCGGGGATTGTTAAGGCAGATCTTCGGCGGCTGGCTTTTTCTTGGCGGCGAAGTTCTGGCGGCTGACGCCGAGCATGTACGCGGTGGCGCTTGCGATGTAGATGGATGAGTAGGTGCCGACGATGATGCCGATCAGAAGCGCCAGCGAAAATCCGCGTAGCGCCGCCCCGCCGACCACCAGCAGCGCGACCACGACCAGAAGCGTCATACCCGAGGTCATGATGGTTCGGGAAAGCGTCTGGTTGATGGCCGTATTGATGATTTCTGCCGGATCGCCGCGGCGCATGCGCTTGAAGTCTTCGCGGATTCGGTCGAATACGACCACCGTGTCGTTAACCGAATAGCCGAGCACAGCCAATACCGCGGCCAGCACGTTGAGATTGAATTCCCAGTGGGTGAACGAGAAAATGCCGACCACGAAGACGACGTCATGTATCGTCGCCGCCACCGCGCCGAGCGCGAGACGCCATTCGAAGCGCACCAGAAGATAAACGAAAATCAGCATGAGCGTCACCAGAAGCGCGAGCGCGCCCTGGCTGCGCAACTCGCTGCCGACCTGCGGGCCGACAACGTTTACCTGTTTTTCCACTACCTGAGAATTCGCGGTCTGCAGGGCCTTGACGACGGCATCGCCCTGGTTTTCCGGAATTTCGTTCGTGCGCGGACGCAGGTTGATCATGATGTCTTCGGAAGAGCCGAAGTTCTGGGCGGTGAAATCGGTGAAGCCGGCTTTCGTAAGCGTCTCGGTCACTTGCTGGGGAGTCGTTGCCTGCGGATACGTCATCTCGACCACCACGCCGCCGGTGAAGTCCACTCCGAGATTCAGTCCTTGCACCACGAAGGAGACAATCGCAAGTGCGAGCACGAGCAGCGACATCGCAATCGCGATCTTGCGTACCTTCAGGAAGTTGATGTGCGTTGTGCTTTTGAACAGTTCCATGGCAAATCTCTAAACCGGCAACTTCTTGAGCCGGCGCCCGCCGAATACGCCGTTGACGATCGCGCGGGTGCCCATGATGGCGGTGAACATCGAGGTGATGATGCCGAGCGAGAGGGTGATGGCGAAACCCTGTATCGGACCGGTGCCGATCGCGAACAGCACGAGTCCCGCTATCAACGTGGTGATGTTGGAGTCCACGATCGTGCCCATCGCGCGCTCGTAGCCGGCCTGGATTGCCGCCTGCGGCGAGGACCCGATTCGGAGTTCCTCACGTATGCGTTCATAAATCAGCACGTTGGCGTCCACCGCCATACCGACGGTGAGCACGATGCCGGCAATGCCGGGCAGTGTGAGCGTCGCCCGCAGCAGCGACAGCAGGGCGACGATCAGAATCAGGTTCATGATGAGCGCGACATCGGCGATGAGGCCGAAGGCCTTGTAATAGATCGCCATGCCGACCACGACCAGAATGAATCCGAGCACCACGGCCATGAAGCCCAGGCGGATATTCTGCTGGCCGAGGCTCGGGCCGATGGTGCGTTCCTCGACGATGGTGACCGGCGCCGCGAGCGGCGTGCGCAAAGTCAGCGCGAGCGACTGTGCCTCCTGCTGGCCGAGGCCGGTGATCTGGAAGCTGCTCGAGAAAACGCCGCGGATGGTGGCGACGTTGATGACCTGCTGAATCTGTTTGGTGATCTGAACCGGTTTGCCGTTGACCTGCTTCGTCTCGGTGCGGTTCTGAATGTAGAGCACGGCCATGGGCTTGCCGAGATTATGCCGCGTGACGTCGCCCATGCGCGCGGCGCCGGCGGAATCGAGCGTGACGTTGACGGACGGGCTGCCGCTTTGCTGGTCGAAGCCGGAGGTGGCGTCGGTGATTTCCGGGCCCGCCGCCACGATCTCGCGTTTGAGCAAGATCGGCTGATTCGCTTCGTTCTCGACGTTGGAGTAGAGCTGGGCATCGAGCGGAATGTGGCCGCTGCGCTTGGCTTCGAGGGGATCGGCGCCCGGATACACGAGGCGAAACTGCACGGTCGCAGTGTCGCCGAGCTGCTGCTTGGCGCGGGCCGCATTCTGCAGGCCCGGCAACTCCACAATTACATAATTCTGGCCTTCGCGCTGGACGATAGGCTCGGCGACGCCGAGTTCGTTGACGCGCCGGCGCAAGGCCGCCACGTTCTGATCCACGGCGAGATCCCGCACCTGCTGCAGCCGCGTGGGCGACGGGGTAACGCGCAGCATCGCCTGACTCTTCACCTCGTAGCCGGTAAAGGTGGAATCGGTATAACTTTTACGGATGATCTGTTCGCCCCTGGAGCGGGTTGCGATGTCGGGAAACGTGAAGACGAGCGCGTCATTGTCCTGGCTGGCCGTGCTGTAGCGTACATTGGCATCGCGCAGTGAACTCT
>JBOIBN010000092.1:0-7691 GCA_050739575.1 Gammaproteobacteria bacterium | reverse complement strand
CAAGGGTGGGGCGGGCATCGGCGGCGGCAAGGCGGGTGATCTTTATCTCGAAGTCGAATTCAATCCGCATTCGCTGTACCGGATCGAGGGACGCGACCTGTTCCTCACGCTGCCCGTTGCGCCTTGGGAGGCCGCGCTGGGCGCGAGCGTACGTGTGCCGACGCCCGCCGGCCCGGTCGAGCTCAAGGTGCCCGCGGGTTCGGCCGCCGGGCGCAGGCTGCGTCTGAAAGGCCGCGGCTTGCCGGGGAAAATACCCGGCGATCTTTACGTCATGCTCGAGATCGCATTGCCGCCGGCGGATTCCGAACGGACAAAGGAATTTTACGAACGCATGGCGCGCGAGTTTCCGTTCGATCCGCGCGCCAAGCTGGGGGTGTAGTCATGGTTCGGGAATCCCTTTCCATAATTGCCGGCGTCGTGCTCGACGAGCAGTCGGCGCTCAGTCTCGAAGAACTCGCGCGTGCTTGCGCCGTGCAGACCGAATGGGTGCTCGCCCTCGTCGAGGAGGGCATCATCGAACCCGCCGCAGGCGATCCCGACGCATGGCTTTTCCCTGGCACAAGCCTCGCCCGTGCCCGCATCGCTGCCCACCTGCACCGGGACCTCGAGATAGATCTCGCCGGGATTGCGCTCGTGCTCGATCTCATGGAGGAAATTGAGGCGCTCCGCGCCCGCCTGCGCCTGATCGGCGAATGACGATGCCAGCCGGTTCGCACTCCGGCCCGGCAAGGAGACACAGAGCTTGAGTCTGCTGCTTCGTCTCTTTGCGTTCTCGCTTGTTCCGGTTGTCGTCATGCTTGCCGCCGGCGCGGCGGGAATCCTGCGTGCGCCCGGTCCGCGATTTCGCAGCGCCGTGCTGCACTTTGCAGCCGGCGTCATCTTTGCCGTGGTGGCCGTCGAGTTGTTGCCCGACGTTTTGCGCGAACGGGCCGTCGCGGCAACCCTGATCGGCTTCGCCGTCGGCACCGTGCTCATGCTCGTGCTGCGTTCGATGACGCGGCGGCTGGAACGCCGGACGGATCATGCGACCGCGGTGTTGCCGCTCGGATTACTGCTCGCGATCGGCATCGACCTCCTGATAGACGGCCTGATGATCGGCATCGGCTTTGCCGCTGGCGCGCGTCAGGGTGTACTGCTCACCATCGCGCTTGCCTTTGAGATGCTCGCGCTCGGTCTCGCGCTTGCCGCTACGTTCGGCAAGTGCGGTGCCGGACGTGGCAAGACGTTCGCATCGATTGCCGGCCTCGCCGTGTTGCTGATCGTCGGAGCGGTGGCCGGCGGCGTGCCGCTTGCCGGCGTTTCCGGCCGCGATCTGGCCGGCGTGCTCGCGTTCGGTTCGGCGGCGCTGCTGTTTCTGGTTACCGAAGAGCTGCTCGGCGAAGCGCACGAAACCGAGGACACTCCCGCGCTCACAGGTGCCTTCTTCCTGGGCTTCCTGCTGTTGCTGCTGCTCGATATGGTCGGTTGACCGCGACGGTGCGTCAACGACTGATGTAACCCTCGAGTTGCTCGATCACGAACTGCTGATGGTCAATGACCGCTTTCACCAGGTCGCCGATGGAAATCAAGCCCACGACCTTGCCGTCATCGAGCACTGGCAGATGCCGCTCCCGCCGCTCGGTCACGATCGCCATGCACTCCTCGACGCTTTGCTCCGGATGCGCATACGCAACCTGCGTCGTCATGATTTCGTGCACCTTGAGCCCCTTCGAACTGCGGCCCTTCAGGATCACCTTGCGTGCATAGTCGCGCTCCGAGATCAATCCGAGCGGTTTCTCGCCCTCGGTCACCAGCAGCGCGCCGATCTCCTTGTCCGCCATCAACGTGAGCGCCTCGAAAACCGAGGCATCCGGTCCGATCGTTCAGACTTTGCTCCCCTTATCCTCCAACAGTTGACTGACCGTCTTCATCGTCCTTCTCCCCGGGCACGTCGGCCCGTTGTGTTTTCCTCAAGGCTAGCCTGCTCTCCCGGGCCACGTTCGTCAAGGCGCACCTGCACTTGTCCGCTAGAGGGGATTTGCGTGCGGCGGCTGTGACTGCACACAGAACGACTGGTATGCGGCCGGAACCCGTAATCGCCGGCCGGTGGAAGCTGCGGAGCGGGGTTACCCGAAACACGCTCATGTCCGCTCCGGTGTCAGATGCCTTGAATGTGCAGCGAGGCCGTGGGGGACCATGAGATAGGTTCTACACATACAAGCGGGTTTCTACGTTATGCTTTTTCGGCGGTCATCGCGCCGCGAGGGAGGCCATCCATGAACCGCCGTTATCCGCTGCTCGTCCTGCTCAGCCTGTTCGTCGTGGCCCTGACGGCCTGGAACTGCGCGATGAAGCTGCACTACGCGGGCTTGCCTTTCGCGCTCAATCCCGTCAATTCCAGTGTCGCCCGCGTCGCCGAACTGCACGGCCTGTCGCTCCCGCCCGGTCTGCACCAGAGCGATCGCGTAGCGTATGCCCGCCAGGACGATACTACCCGTATGGATCTTCTCGACGTGGTCGAGGAGGCGAACATGGACTTGGGGCATGTTCTGCCGCTTGTCGTTACGCATGCCGATGGTCACCACACGCAGGTCGACGTAGCCACCCGCGATCTGCATGCCGAGCCGACGCTGCAGCTGTCCATCTACCTCGGTTTCGTCTGGTACGTGCTGGTAGGCCTGATTGCCCTCGTAACGCTGTGGCGGGGACGCGACCGCACCGCCTGGGGCATTGCAATGTGGGCAATCGCCTTCCAATTCGGCATGGCGTGCACAGAGGCGCCTTCCTTCGATCAACTCGCCTTTGGTTTGGGCTTCGCTTCGCAGATCGGTTTTCTGCTCGCGCGGATCGGCTTCTTCATCATGGCCGACGCCATCGCAGGACCCGCTCTCGCGCCCGGCATCCGCCGCACATTCCGCTACGTATTCGTGTTTTCTCTCATCCTCGGCTACGCCTACGAGTTGACCTATGTACTGTTCTTCGTCGTCGATGCCGTGCTGATCCCGCAGATCGTCGCGGCCATCTGGGTGCTGCCCTACGCCATCTCGACGGCGATGCTGCTTGTCGCGCAGCGCGGCGCCGTACCCGCCGCCCGTCCCCGCCTGCGCTGGATGTTCTGGAGTGCGGTGGTGCTCGTCTTCGGCATTTTGCTGAGCAACGTGCCGCTGTTCGGCTTTCCGAGTTCCCTGCTGGTGGAAGTGCTAGCGTATATCGTCGCGTTTGCCGGCCTGATCTACTCGGTGCTGCGCCATCGCGTGGTGGACATGACCTTCGTGCTCAACCGCGCGATCGTGTATAGCGTCACACTGACGATCGTCGTCGCCATCTTCATGCTGCTCGAAAGTTTTCTCGAAAAACTCGCCCTGTCGGAGAAGGCGAGTTTCGCGCTGGAACTCGGCGTGCCGTTATTGATCGGCTTTTCGCTGGAGGCGGTGCGCAAGCGGCTGGAAAAGTTGGGCGAGCTTTTATTCTTCCGCACCAAGTTCAGGAACGAGGCCGCGCTGCGCGCCTTTGCGCACCAATGCTCCTACATCGAGAATCCGGATCATCTGCTGGAACAGACGATGCGCGAACTGCGCAGCCATACCGGCACGCCGGCGTGCGCCTTCTACTGGCGCGAGCAGGACGGCTATCGGCGGCTTGCCGCTGAGGGGGCCGATTGCTATCCGACGCACCTCGATCCGGACGATCGCGCGGCCGTCGCCATGCGCGCCGAGCGCGAAGCGACGGACCTGGAAGATCTCGGCAGTGCGCTCGGTGCGGACGGACTTGTCATGCCGATGATCATCCGGGGCGAGCTTCTGGGCACCATCGCAATCGCCAAACGGCCGGGCGAACACTTTGCGCCCGACGAGCGGGAGTTGCTCGAACATCTCGTGCACGAAGTGGGGAGCGCACTGCACGCGCTGCACGCACGCGAAAACGCTCGGTTCGTCACCGCCATCGCCGAAGGCGGACTCTCCGGTGACGAGACCTTCCAGCGCGCCCGCGCGCTCATGCCCCCGGCCTGAGCGGCATCACTCCGTTCAGGGTCGTGCGCGCGTCGCCGCAGCAACAGTGCGCGGGACGACCTGAACACCGATCGGCCAAAGGGAGATGACGGCGAGCTTCACATGCTGGATCCCGAACGGGATACCGATGATCGTGATGAAGTCGAGCACCGCACTGACGAAGTGTCCGAGTGCAAGCCACCAGCCGGCGAGGATCAGCCAGATAATGTTCCCGACGATTCCGAACGGACCGGTGCCGAAATCCTCCTTGCCGGTCAGCTCGCGGCGGCTGACGGCCTCGCGGCCGAACGGCCAGAACGAAAACCCGCCGATCACGAAGCAGGCGCGTCCCCACGGAATTCCGACGATGGAGATAAAGGCGATCACGCCCACGAACCACCAGGCAAGTCCCATCCAGATGCCGCCCAGCACGAACCACAAGACATTTCCGATCAGTCGCAGCAGGCCCATTTCCTTGCTCCTGTAGTTCTCAATTTATCGCATGAAGCGACGAGATAAATTACCGAAAGGTACTTTACGAGCGCAGGTAAGAGGCGCCGTTCACGTCTATGATCGCGCCCGTCACCGAGTGCAAATCCGGATCGGCGAGAAACAGCACGGCCTTCGCAATCTCGTGCCCACCGACGATACGGTTGAGTGGACTTTGCGCACGGATCGCATCGCCGGGCGGCCCGTTGAGGTAGGGCTCGGTCATGTCCGTCGCGACGAACCCCGGCGCGACCGCGGCGACGATGATGCCGTACGGCGCAAGCGCGATAGCGAGCGACTGGGTCAAGGCGTTAAGTCCCGCCTTGGCGGCGCCGTAGGCCGGCGCTTCGGGTTCGCCGCGAAATGCACCGCGCGAGGAAATATTCACGATGCGTCCTCCGCCGCGTGACTGCATGGTGTGCGCGGCAAGGAAACACAGGTTCGCCGGACCGGTCAGGTTAGTCGCCAGCGTGCTGTGCCAGTCGTCCTGCCATTCGACGTAGCTCCGTTCCAGCACCGGCCGCGTTGCATAAATCCCCGCGTTGTTGACGAGCACGTCCAGACCGCCAAGCCGTTCCGTCGTTGCGCGTATCAATCGTTCGCATTCGTCCGGCTCGGCAACGTCGGCCGCGATTCCGAAGTGTCCGTCGCCCGACAATCCGGCAAGCGTTTCCTCGGCCGCTTCGCCGTTGCTCCGATAGTGCACCGCGACCCGCGCGCCCTCGATAGCAAACGCCCTTGCGATAGCCCGCCCGATGCCGCGCGAGGCGCCGGTGACCAGTACGTTCCGGCCGCCGAATTTCACCGCTTCAGACAACTAGCTCGTCGCAGCGGGCACATCGTCCGCGGTTGCGGCGTCGGTGGCGCAACCGTCAAGCGAATGACGTCTTGCCCGCCTTCTTGGCCTTTTTCTCGGCCCGCTTTTCCTTCAGATTCTTTGCCGGCTTTTTCTTCTCTTCCTTTTTTCTCTCTTGGCCCTTGCTCATGTCTGCTGCTCCTTAGAGTTGGGTTGTCAAACAAACGCGACGTAAATCAAGATGGCTGACTCCGGGGTTATTCTAAATCGGATTCGGCGTGAAGTGGCGTATATCGCCACCCGGCATAAGCCTCGCCGCCGCACCGGCCCTGTCCCATGCAACTCTGTGCTTTATACGAACCTACATCCTGACTCCACGCTTTCGTATGCGTCGGGGCGGAACCGCGGCGTGCAGATGGCGAGGAAGACGAGATCGCCAGGGCCGGTATTAGTGATGCGCTGCGGAACATTCGGCGCAATCGCGACGACTTCTCCGGGGCCAACGTCGCGCGGCTGTGCATCGCTGACCTCGGCGCGGCCTTTGCCTTCGAGAATGGTGTAGCGTTCGGCGATGCCGCGCAGCCGGTGCCAATGCGTCGTGACGCCCGGCTCGACCCGCGCACGCGCAATTGAAACTGCTTCGTCTTCCGGCGCATTCCACCACTCGCTGATCCAGCAGCCTTCCGCCTCAAAGTAGTATTCCGTTATCACCGTCACGTCAATGCTTTTTTTTGACGACATTTAGGAGGCTGCCGGCGAGGACCATTTCGATCTGGCGTTTGCTTAGTTGGTGTTCGCAGGTGAAGGTTTTGTTTTTGGTTTTGTTGGTTACCTTGACTTCGTTGCCGTTTTCGATCGCTTCGCGCAGGCCCTCGAAGGCCAGTTCGTCGCCCTGTTCGATGGCGTCGTAATCTTTGGGGTTCTTGAACGTGAGCGCGAGAATGCCGAAGTTGGCGAGGTTTTGCCAGTGAATGCGTGCGAAGCTTTTGACGATGACGGCTTTGACGCCGAGGTAGCGCGGGGCGAGCGCGGCGTGCTCGCGGCTGGAACCTTGGCCGTAGTTGGCGCCGCCGACGATGAAGTGGCCGCCTTCCTTGTGCTTCAGCGCGCGTTGGGGATAGTCCTCGTCTATCTGGCGGAAGACGAACTGGCTGATGCCGGGAATGTTGCTTCGGTAAGGCAGCACTTCGGCGCCTGCGGGCATGATTTCGTCGGTGGACACATCGTCGCCAGTCTTGATGAGCACCGGTCCGGTCATCGCGTCGGGCAGCGGCTCGAAGTCCGGCAGCGGCTTGATGTTGGGTCCCTTTTCCAGTTCCTTCTGTTCACCTTCCTTTGGGGGAGCAACCAGCATGTCGGTGTTGACGATGGGCTTTTTCGGTTCCTCGAACTTCGGATAAGGCATGTCGAGCGTGCGCGGATCGGTGATCTTGCCGGTGAGCGCCGAGGCCGCGGCCGTCTCCGGGCTGCACAGATACACGCTGTCTTCCTTCGTGCCCGAGCGCCCGGGGAAGTTGCGCGGCACGGTGCGCAGACTGATGCGTCCGGTCGCCGGCGCCTGGCCCATGCCGATGCAGCCGTTGCAGCCGGTCTGGTGCAGGCGCGCCCCGGCGTGCAGCAGGGGCACGAGGAGTCCCATCTGCGACAGGTTTTCGAGAATCTGGCGCGAGGTCGGATTGATGTCGAAGGAAACGCGGTCGTGAACCTGCTTGTCCTTGACCATCAGCGCCGCGATGCCGATGTCGCGCAGGCCCGGGTTCGCCGAGGAGCCGATGTAGCTCTGGTAGATTTCCTGCCCCGCGATTTCGGCGACGGTGACGACATTGCCGGGACTTGAGGGCTTGGCGATCAGTGGTTCGAGTTTGGAAAGATCGATCTCGTCGTGTTCTTCGTACTCCGCATCGTCGTCGGCGACGAGTTCCTTCCAGTCGCCGCCGCGCTCTTCGCTCGTGAGGAAACGCTTCACTTCGCCGTCGGACGGGAACACGATCGTGGTCGCGCCGAGTTCGGCACCCATGTTGGCGATCACGTGCCGGTCCATCGCGGAAAGATTCGCGAGGCCCGGTCCGTAGTATTCGATGATCTTGCCGACGCCGCCGTCCACGCCGTGACGGCGCAGCATCTCCAGGATGACGTCCTTGGCGCTCACCCAGTCGGGAAGCTGGCCGGTGAGCTTGACGCCCATGACCTTCGGCATCCTGGTGTAGAAGGGTTCGCCCGCCATTGCCATTGCGACTTCGAGGCCGCCGGCGCCGATCGCAAGCATGCCGATCGCACCCGCCGCCGGCGTGTGGCTGTCGGAGCCGACCATGGTCTTGCCCGGTTTGCCGAAGCGCTGCTGATGCGTCGGATGGCTCACGCCGTTGCCGGGGCGGCTGTACCAGACGCCGAACTTGCGGCAGGCGCTGCGCAGGAAGAGATGATCGTCGGCGTTATTG
>JBOIBN010000091.1:0-7726 GCA_050739575.1 Gammaproteobacteria bacterium | reverse complement strand
GCGGCACGCTGGAGCCCAACGCCACGCAGCGTTCCGCGAGCTATGAGGCGCCGGCGGGTGAGGAGAATGCGATCCTCATGGCCCCGGCGGGCTTCAAGCTCTATGGGCGGGTGGACAGTGCGAAGTATGGCCGGTGGCAGCAGGGCTTTACCGGTACCGAGATACACCGCTGGGGTCCGACGGGCACTTACAGCTGGGGGGTGAAGGCGAACGGCAGCGGCGGGGCATACACCTTCTGCCTCCAGCATCCGTGAATGGAGTGAGCCGTGACTGATTTGGCGTTTCCACGTGGTGCAGGAATGCACTCCGCGAATCACCTCTCAACGTAGAGGCTTGATTCGGGTATATAGTTGAGAGTCCGACCTGTCTGTTGTGAGCCCACACAGGCAGGTCGGACTTGCCAGGTCTGAAAATCCGCGATGGATTTTCAAAATTTTCACAGCTTTGTTCCTGAGTAAAGGAGCCACATATCGGAGGTATCAGACGATGAACGCGATTACTTCAATACGGACTATCGGGAGGAGCACCCTCTTCGTAGTTTGCATCTCTGCACTGTCACTCCCAGCATGGGCGACGGTGCTTGCTCAAAGCACGCCGGCCGCGGGAGCGGCGGTGACGAAAATGACTCGGTCAGGGCCCGAGGTGATGCCGCCGGCGCTGCGACCGGTGTTCTACAAAGCGCTCACGAAGGATGCGGGTACAGCCTACAACGTGAACGCAAAGGGCTGCGCCAAACTGACGAGCGAAAAACTCACGGCCTGCTTTAACGGCAGTGGAGCGCACTTTAGCGGAGCCGGTTCACTGGCGTTGCATCTCGTCGCCTTTGGACGAGGAGGAACACTGGAGCCTGTACAGACGGTGCAGCCCGCAATCAAAGCCAATCGGGTCAGCTATACGCGCGGCAACCTTACCGAGTGGTGGCGTGTGCTGCCGGTCGGCTTCGAGCAGGGCTTTACCGTCGCAAAACGACCCAATGGGAACGGTGAACTCACCTTGGCCCTGACCGCCAGCGGCAAGGCTACCCAACGGCATGCCACGCTAGCTTGGGGTCAGCTCCGCTATGGCGGCCTCGTCGTTACGGACGCCGATGGCAAAACGGTGCCGGCAACACTCAAAGGCGAGGGCGACCGCATCTTGATCGCAGTGAACGATGTGCATGCAACATACCCGCTCACCATAGACCCGCTGGTGTGGCTGGAGCAGAAAGTGACCGCCAGCGACGGCGCCGCGAGCGATCAGTTCGGATATACGATCGCCCTTCAGGGCACGACCGCTCTCATCGGTGCGTCTTTCGCAACGGTTAACGGTAACGGTCTCCAAGGAGCGGTGTATGTGTTCACCGAGTCGAACGGAGTCTGGACTCAGGCGCAAAAGCTCACCGCGGACGGTGCGACCGAATTCGGATCGGGGGTTGCACTTGATGGCACGACTGCCATAATCAGTGCTCCCTTGACGACCATTAACGGCAACACTTGGGAGGGATCGGCCTATATTTTTACCGAATCTGGCGGAACTTGGACACAGGCGCAGGAGCTTACCGCGAGCGATGGCGTGGCGTATGGCACTTTCGGTCAGGCAGTCGCCCTCAAAGGCACGACCGCTTTCGTTACCGCCGGCAACGCCAGTGTGAACGGCCAAATCGTCCCGGATTCTGTCTATGTGTTTAACGAGTCGGGCGGTACCTGGAGTCAGACGCAGAAGATCGCTTCCCCCGACACACCGCCGAATGACGCATTCGGCTTCCATATGGCCATCTCGGGCACAACCGCCGCCATCAGCAACTTTGCAGCCGTGGTCAAAGGTAACGCATACCAGGGCGCGGTCTATGTATTTACCGAGTCGGGCGGTACCTGGAGTCAAACGCAGCAACTCACCGGAAGCGACGGCGTGGCGGGCGATGAGTTTGGTACCGGGCTCGACTTCGATGGCACGACCATTCTCGTCGGTGCAGAAGGTACCGAAGGCGGTGAGGGCTCGGCCTATGCATTCACCCAATCGGGCGGTACCTGGAGTCAGACGCAGGAATTTACCGCGAACGACATCGTGGCGGGTGATTACTTCGGAAGCTTTGTTGCTCTCGACGGCGCAACCGCGCTCATAGGAGCGGTTGGCTATAACGCTCTGAACGGTTCAGCGTATCTCTTTAGCGAGTCGAACGGCACTTGGACACAGTTGCAGAAGCTTATTCCGAGCGATCAACCCACGTTCGGGATTTTCGGCTATGCGGGCGGTCTCTCGGGTACGACCGCCCTTGTGGGTGCGCACGGTGTCACAGTCAACGGCAACTCCTTCCAGGGCGCGGCCTACTTCTACGGCGAAAGTAATCTTGGATTGAACGTGAGTGCGCCGCAGACGGTGGGGCAAGGACAACAATACGTCAGCCAGACGATTGCGACCAACAACGCGAGTGCCGCCTCCCCGGCGGTGAGTGCGACGATCACGGTCCCGGCGGCGGCAAGCTTCATCTCGGCGACGGCGACGCAAGGCAGTTGCAGTGAGGCTTCGGGCGTCGTGACCTGCGACTTCGGCCAAATCAACGGCAACGCCGGCACCGCTACGGCCAACGTGACCCTTAAGGCCACGGGCAGTTCCGGCACCACGATCGAGAACACCGCGAGCGTGGCTCTGGCAACGCCGCCCTTGACGGCGAGCGCCCCGACCCAGATCGGCCAAGCGGGGTGTCCGGATGGCTACACCACCTACACCGGCACGCTGGCTGCGAACGCCTGGTTCCGTACCCCGACCTATCAGGCACCGGCCGGTAACGAGAATGCGGTGCTCACTGCCCCCGGCGGCTTTGGTCTGTACGTGAAGGTGAACAGCACCCATCAGGGGGACTGGCAGTATCGCTTCCCGGAGAACGAAACGCACCGGTGGGGTCCGGCGGGCACCTACATCTGGGGCGTGAAGGCGGGCGACACCGGTGGCGCCTACACCTTCTGCCTCCAGCAGCCGTGATCAAGTAGCAAACCACGACAGACTTCGACTTCTACGGCCCCGCGGCAGCCCATGTCGCGGGGCCTTTTCTTCTTTTCGGTATCTACTTAAGCATCAATCCTCGTGCCTCCGGACGCGTCGCCGCTTACCAGACGAAGGGTATGAAGCGCCGGATACGCCGCATGTAATCGCGGTAGGGTTCGCCCAATGTTTCGCACAGCGCGTGCTCTTCGACGTGGACGCGATAGCCCAGACCGATCAATGTGCCGAGCACGGCGGCGATCAGCGCGAGCCAGTTGGTGGTGGCGAGTCCGAATCCCAGGACGGTAATCAGCGTGCCGCTGTAGGACGGATGGCGTATCCAGCGGTACGGTCCCGACTCGACTACCTGTTGGTCGGCGCGGGTGGCGACGTCGCGGGTGAAATATTTTCCCAGCACGCGGATCGCATACCAGCGGAATGCCACGCCGATCAGCATCAAAGCGATTCCGAACCGGAATACCAGCGGGCGTTGCCAGACGATCGTTGCGGTTGGCACGAAATTGGCGCACAAAAACGCGGCAAATACGCCCGCGGCCATGGCGGCAATGAGAACGAAGTGCGAACCGCGGTCGCGTGTGACGGCGCCCTCTTCCGGACGCTGGAAAATACCGCCGATCCATTCGGGAGCAATCCATACGATCAAGGTGATATAAAGCACCGTCGCATGAAACGAGGACTGAATCGCAAGTGCGTGCATGGAAACTCTTTACGTCATCAGGGGGTTTTTGCCGGGCGACAGCCCTGCGTGGCCTGGGAATCCGATTACATTCATTCCGAGGCACTCGATGTCGCAAGCAACATTTTGACATACGCGTGCTGCGTCTTGGTGCGGGTGTAGCCGAGGCGCTCGTAGAAGGGATGCGATTCCGCGCGCGCCACGTTGGAGCGGACGACGATCGTGTCGAGACCCTGCGCGACGACCCAGCGTTCCGCAGCCGCAACCAGCAGCTTACCGATGCCCGTGCGCCGCGCCGATGATCCGACGACCAGCCCCGTCAATTCCGCCTTGTCGCCGGATATCAATAACAATCGTCTTTCCACGGCGGCCCAGCCGAGCAGACCATTGGAACTTTCGGCGACGGCGACAAAGTGATTCGGCAACGGCAGCATTGCGGTGAGCCGGGACGCCATCTCCGCGGCCGTCGCGGGATAACCGAGTTCGCCGGCCAGGCGCGCGATCCCGGCGGAATCCGTAACGGTTGCGGGTCGTATGCGAAATGATTTGGGGCCTTCCTTCGACATGTGGCTCAGTCGCCCCGTTCGCTGATAACGGAAACATTCTCGCAGGGAACCCAGCCGGACTTGCCGTCTTGTTTAACGGCCCAGAAGAATCCGCTCTCTTCGAATTCGAGATTCAACACTTCGCCCGGAACGATCGTAAGTTCGATCGCATTGAATGCACGATCGATGCGCCATGCGCCGTCAACCTCTGTCAACCAGTGGCGCGGCGTCCATCCGCAACGTCCGTCCTTCGCGGTGCACCAGACCCAGCCCGCGATATCGGTGTGCCTGGCGAAATCGGGCGTCACCGATTCGCCCGCGGCGACGGCAATCGGATCCGCGTAAGGCCGCTCGTAACGTTTGACGATCACGGCTTTCATTATTCGATCTGTTTTCCGCAGCGTTTCACGCAGCCACCGGAGCGGTGCTCGGCTTGGGCAGACGGACTGCGGCAAGCACGATCAGCGACAGCAGCATCATGGCGGCAGCCACATACAGCGACAAACCGGATCCGAACGCGGTAGTCATGCCGAAGGCGGCGACGGCGGGCAGCCCGACGGCCGAGACGGCTTCCGCGCCGTTCTGCAGCGCCTGATTGTTGCCCATTACGGCGCCCTGTTCGTCCGCCCCGACCACTCCGCTCAACAGCGCGCAGGCGCAGGCGATTGCGATGCACGGTGCGATGCTCGCGATCGGGAAGATCCACAGCAGGTCGAGCGTGTGATGTCCCCACGGCAGGCCGGAGAGGAAGTAGCCGACCGCGCCGATCCCCAGCAGTACAATCGTGAGTCGGCGCAATTCGAAGCGTTTGGTGAGTGGCCCGACGAGGAACAGGTTGGCCATCATCCCCATGAAGGCAAGGTAGGCGTAGTAACTCATCAGGCGGGTTTGTCCGTGCACCCCGAAGTTGTCGTACATGACGATGGTGATAACGCGGAAGAAGCCGAACAGTCCGAGGAACAGGAAGACGTTGGACAGGTTGAGCCAGCGGATGCGCCGGTCGGTGAATACGTTGCGAAGATTGGTGAACTCCCGCAAGAATCCGATCTTCCCTTCGGGACGGACCGGCGGCGCACTGCGGAAGAACAGCCGCAAGGCGAGCAGGGTGAACACCAGCAGGACCAGCATGGCCCAGAACGGCGCGGCGTAATCGAAGCGCTGGCTGAGCCAGCCGCCGCCGAGCGGTCCGACGATGTAGCCGAGACTCATGAACGCATACATGAATCCGAAGTAGCGGCCGCGGTCCGCCACCGCGGCGCGGTCGGCGATCGTGCTTTGCGCGATCGCCACGTCCGCCTCGCACAGACCGGCGAAGAAGCAGCCGCCCATCAGCAGTCCGAGGTCCTGCCTCCACAGCGCGATGGCGATGACCGCGTAGAACGCGATGCTGAATGTCAGCGAAACGCTCAATATCTTCTTGCGGCCGTAGCGGTCGGACAGCGAGCCGACGATCGGCGATCCGAAAAACTGGCCCGTCGGATAGAGCGCCATCAGGACGCCGGCGATGACGGTGCGCACGCTTCCCGAGGTGTCGTGCGGCACGAAATCGGTCGTCGTGTCGAGCATCATCGGCACGAAGATCGTCACGGTCATCGCGTAGCCGGCATAGGCGGTCAGGATTACCGCGTAAAGCGGCGCGAACAAACCGAGGCCGGGGCCGCGGCTGCCCACGACAGCGTGTGCGTGATGAGCGTGGTAAAAGCGCACGAATCGCCTCCCGTCCGATAATCCCCGGCGGCTGAATTATAAGACGTAAGCCCCGCCGGTCTCCGCTTTAATTCATTCGCATCCGCTCATGCCGGCGGCGTACGGTCGAGTGCGGCGCGATCCCATTTGGCCAGATCGGCCGCCCTGGCGTAGGTGCTGTCGATGAAGCCGCGAAGCATCCGCTCGGGCGAATCGGCGCGACGAACCGCGTCGTAAGGCAGGATGAACTCGCCGAGTTCGGGATGATAATAGGCCGCCTCCGGTTCGACGTGCGCGTCCTTCAGGCCCGCGGGTGCCGGCGCGGCGTACGCGTAGAACGCCGGTTCGAGCAGCGGTCCGCTCCCGGGCCAGAAGCCGTGACTGATGACCTCATGCGAATAGGCGTCGCGCGCGAACGCCGGTCCCTCGCGCGGCGGTGCGTGCCGGCCGGAAAAGCGCGTCACCGCGAAATCGAAGCTGCCCCAGAAAAAATGCACGGGGCTGCTCTTGCCGACGAACGCGCACTGCGAAGCCGTGAACACCCGCTCGATCTCGACGAGAATGCGCCAGAAGCGGTTCGCGTATCCGGCATCGTAGACGTGATCCTTTGTGTCTTCGTCGAGCCGGATCGGTTCCGGCAATTCCACCGCCACCGGCCAGATTTTTACTGGCAATCCCATCCCGCGCAAGACCGCCATCAGTTCGTGGTAAAAATCGGCGACGGTGCGCGGTTCGAGCGCGAGCGAGCGCGCCTCGCCATCGGTCGTCTCGATCACGAGCTGGTGGGCGATGAAGTCGAAGCGGATCGTGAACGAACGGTCGCCATGCGCCAGCATCCGCGTCGCAAGGCCGCGCGCAGTGACATGCAGCGTCACGGCCCAGCAATGATTGAGCGGCGGCGCCAGCGCAAGCGCGATCTTTCCCACCACCTGCATCCACATGTGGAGCGTCGCGTAGGTGTCCTTCCATTCCTCGTAGGGCAGCGCCGGCCAAAGCGCTTCGGTGTTCGTCGTCATGGTTGCCTCCGCACGGAAGATTGTGAACCTTGCCTTGTAATATACACACAAGTAGTCTTCGTTTGATGCGGAGCCGATGAACCAATCGGGAGCATGCCGGAATGGATGAGCGCGTAGTCGAATTTGCGGCCAAGGACGCGGGCCTGCGCGACGACGTGAACCTGCTCGGCCGCATCGTCGGAGAAATGCTGACTGAGCAGGGCGGCAAGGCCTTGTTCGCCAGGGTCGAGAAAGTCCGCGCGGCGGCCATCGCGCGGCGCGAAGGCGGCGACGAAGCCGGTCTCGAACGCGAACTCGCCGGACTGGAACCCGCCGAGGCCCGTGAGCTGGTGCGCGCCTTCGCCACGTATTTCCAGGCGGTGAACCTGGCCGAGCGCGTGCACCGGATTCGCCGCCGCCGCGATTACGAGCGCGAGAGCAGAGAGCCGCAACCCGAGGGTCTGGAAGACAGCCTGTTGAAACTACGCGCTTTGAATTACGATGCATCCGGCGTGCGGGCGTTGATCGAAGATCTGTGCATCGAGCCGGTGTTTACGGCGCATCCCACCGAAGCCACCCGGCGCACGGTACTCGAAAAGCAGCAGCGCCTCGCGCAGGCTTTGATCCTGCGGCTCGATCCGGCGCTTACGCCGCGAGAGGATCACGCGCTGATCGAGCGGATGCGCGCCGAGATCACGTCCGCCTGGCAGACCGAGGAGTATCCCGGCGCGCGCATGACGGTCGCCAACGAACGCGAGCACGTGCTGTTTTACCTGACCGACATCTTGTATCGGGTGCTGCCGGTTTTTTACGAACGTCTCGCGGAGGCTCTCGCGCACATCGGG
>JBOIBN010000090.1:0-7824 GCA_050739575.1 Gammaproteobacteria bacterium | reverse complement strand
CACAGGTCACGACCCCCGAAGCTTCGCTGCAACTGCCTTGCGTTGCGCTCGCCGAGATGAAGCTTGCCGCCGCCGGGACAGTGATTGTCGCGCTCACCGCAGGTGAAGCGGCGGTCGCGTTGTTGGTCGCGATCGTCTGGCTAACGTATTGCTGCCCTTGACCCACAGTTTGCGGTGCGCTCACGGCAAGCCCAAGGTTGCTTTCTCCGTAGAAGTACGCTGCACCCTGGACAACATTGCCATTAACACTTGCAATAGGCGCGCCGACAAGTGAGATCGTACCATCTGTGGCAACCGCAGAACCAAAGAAGTCGCCCGCCGCACCATCACTGGCCACGAATTCGCCCGTTTGCGTCCAAGTACCGGCCGACTCTGCGAATTCGTAGGCAGCCCCTTGATTCGCGTTTCCTCTTACCGTGTGGCGATCCGCCCCGATCAGCGCGGTCGTACCCGAGAGGGCAACCGCGTAGCCGAAGTCATCGCCCGCCGCACCATCACTCGCGGTCAACTCCTGCGTCTGGCTCCAGCTACTTCCCGATTCGCCAAAAACGTAAACTGCGCCCTGACCAAAGTTATTGTTCACCGTAGCGCCACCCGCACCAATAAGAGCGGTTGACCCCGAGAGCGCAACCGAATAACCAAAATCAGCGCCAAACGTGCCGTCACTCGCAACGAGTTTCTGGACCTGGCTCCAACTGCCACCGGAATAGGTGAACACGTAGGCCGCGCCTTGAGCAGCGTTGCCGTTGATCGTTTCAGCATACGCGCCGATCAAAGCGGTCGTACCCGAAAGTGCAACGGATTGGCCGAAGAAGTCTCCCGCCTCGGCGTCGCCCGCAGTAAGTATCTGCGTCTGTGTCCAAGTGCCGGCGGATTCGGTAAATTCATAAACCTCCCCTTGAAGATTTTCGGCACCGTAGGCGCCAACAAGGACGGTAGTTCCTTCAATGGCTACTCCCTGGCCGAAATAATTGTTTGCGGTGCCGTCACTCGCCGTCAGCTTGGCCGCCTGTGACCAGGTGCCATTCGATTCGGTGAAAATATAGGCTGCCCCCTGGGCACTGTTGCCGTTGACTGTGGCTCCTACCGCACCAATAAGGGCGGTTGTACCGTCAATCGCAATCGTGGCACCGAAGTTGGCGCCGTCACCCGGCGAGCCGTCGCTTGCAAAGAACTCTTGAGTTTGTGTCCAGACGCCGCCGGCCTCGTGAAACGCGTAGACTGCGCCTTCCGAATAATCGTTGACATCGGGTGCACCGATCAGGGCGGTCTCACCTTCGACGGCCACCGCGTTACCGAAGGCGTTGACCGCCTCTCCATTGCTGGCCGTGACCTTCTGCTCCAGCCACACCAGCGGATCCACCGTGAGCGGATAGACGGCATGAGTATCGTTCATCGCGATCAGGATGCGATCGCCCCTGTTCTTAAGAGTCGACGGAATAACCTTGCCTTTCGCATCGATCACGACAAGTTCACCGTAGCGCAGTTTGCCCCAGCCAAGAGCGCCTTTTTCTTGAGCAGCCTTGCCGTTTGCCGTCAAGGCCAATGTCAGTTCTCCATGACCGGCTGGGCGTTTTGCGACAGTGAAGCCCTGCTCGAAGCCGACCGGCAGCACCCGCCACCATTCGCTGAGGTTGCCATGGGCGTAGCTCACCCGGTTGGCGATGATTTCGGGTTGAGTTGGGGTGAGCGGCTTGAGCCCTATTACTCCTCGCCCGAAGGCGACAAGATGCAGTGCAAGCCGGGAAGCACCCGGTCCTTTGAAATAAGCGCCGCGGCTATCAAAACAGGCCTTGAGTGCCTGCTTAGGCAGAGTTGCACAGCCGCTTTTGTTGACCTGATAGACCGGGCCCGCATCTTTGGCGAGCGCCTGATACAGCGCTGGGCGCAGCGCCACGGGCAACACCGTGGTGTGTTGAGAAGACTTTGCCGCAGAATGCATGGCAGCTCCAGCGGATGTACCTGCCGGCGCCGTCCCAGAGACGATCGCAGTCACAAATAACAACATAGACATTTTCAGATATGGAGTTCGCATGGTCTTAAGCCCTCTTGTAGAATGGTTAAAAATCACTTTGCCGCTTGAAAAAACCCACTAAAGTCAGTATAGCCACTTGACGGGGGAGCTTTCAATAGAAATTTTGGCCTATTTGGCTCATAGCCAAAATAGGCCAAAATCGTTTAGAGCGGATGCCTATCAAAACCCCAAAATACAACTCCGGCATCAACGGATTTAACAAAGGCGATATCGAATTCTGCTTTTGGCGGCAAACCTTACTTTGAATCATTGATGCGATTCGACACTGGCCCGGCAGTTAACCGGCCCAGTTGAAATCGCGTACTGGCGTTAAATGCCTTCATAACTTCGGAAATACGGCGTTTGAGCGTGCTTCCCGATATCTTCAGTTCATAAGCTATTTTTTTATCATTCAGTCCTGCGGCCATCAGTGAAATCAAGTCTTCCACCTCTTCGGGAAGACTGGATTCAGAGTCACGGCTTTCCGGCGTCCCTTCGGATGTAAATAAAATTGGGACTGCGCGTTCCCACAGAATTTCAAACAGCGCATAGAGGGCATCAAGTAACGCCGAAGAGCGGACCAACAGCGATGGGCTTTCCCGCTGCTCCAGGCTCAAAGGAATAATTGCAATACGATGATCGGCGAGAATCAACTTAAACGGCAAGTAGGGGAAAACCCTGACCTCCTCAGCCGCCTTTATGTCTGCGCGAACGCGAGCGACGGCACCCGGCAAGGCCAGAAACTCCGCATCCACTATGCTGCGGAAACGCACCCCCCTGGCCTGCGCTTCATGTTGGTGGTGCTGATCCTGCTCGTGCGGCACGTCCAGCCGGGTAACCCGAACCGGCGGTCGGGTGAGGATGACGACCTCCTGCTTGGCCGTCCGGGCTATCTGGTCGATAATTTGTCGCTCAGCCTCATGACTGGTGATTAACTCGACCATCTGCTCCTGTTTAGTGGCCCGTTGAGTTGCCGCCTGTTCCTGTAATTCCTGAATCACGCCGTCTGCACATTGCAATTCCTCCTGTCGCCGGAGTGAGAGCGCCTTCAGGGCAATGTCCGGGGAGGCGGGGATATAGCGGCGCGGCCGTTCCGGTGCATGTGTGGCCAATCCCTTGCCCTCGATCAAGTCGAGCAGCCGCTGAGTCTTGCCCGGCGTCAGCCCCAGCGCCTGGGTAAGCTCCGGCACAGTCGCTCCGTAATGGGTCAACAACCAGCGGTAGGCGCGCTCCTCCGCTTCGCTAATGCCCAAGATGTCGAGCGGTCGCGCCTCGGCGACTCCGGTTCGTTGTGTGGTCATGGCGGCTCCGACTATGAAGTGCAGCCGTTACAAGATAATTGCTGCCCCCCATTATTGCCAGCCGGCCCGCGTTTGCTGCCACACAAAAAGGCCCCGCGGCATTGCTGTCGCGGGGCCGTAAAGAGTGGTTGAGGCTTACAGCAGCTTGTTATCCGCTCATGGATGCTGGAGGCAGAAGGTGTAGGCGCCGCCACTCTCATTCGCCTTCACCCCCCAGCTGTAAGTGCCCGTCGGACCCCAGCGGTGTACCTCGGTACCGGTAAAGCCCTGCTGCCACTGGCCGTAGTTCGCACTGTCCACCCGCCCATAGAGCTTGAAGCCCGCGGGGGCCATCAGGATCGCATTCTCCATGCCCGCCGGCGCCTCGTAGCTCGGGGAACGCTGCGTGGCATTCGGCCCCAGCGTGCCACTGTAGGTGGTATAGCCGTCCGGACACCCCGCCTGGCCGATCTGGGTCGGGGCGCTCGCCGTCAAGGGCGGCTGCGCCAAGGCCACACTTGCTGTGTTGTCGATCGTGGTGCCGGGGCTGCCCGTGGCCTTGAGCGTCACATTGGCCGTGGCCGTGCCGGCATTACCATTGATTTGACCAAAGTCACAGGTCACGACACCCGAAGTTTCGCTGCAACTACCCTGGCTCGCGCTCGCCGAGACGAAGCTCGCCGCCGCCGGTACTGCTACCGTCACCGCCACCGCGGGGGAGGCCGCGGTTGCGTTGTTGGTCGCAATCGTCTGGCTGACGTACTGTTGACCCTGCCCCACCGTCTGCGGTGCACTCACGGCCAAGCCCAGATCGCTCCCACCTTCAAAGTAGGCCGCGCCCTGCGCGGAGTTGCCGCTGACCTTCGCACCCCACGCGCCAGCAAGGGCGGTGGTGCCGTCGAGGGCGACCGAGTAGCCGAGCCAGGCCCCCATAGCACCGTCGCTCGCAGTGAGCTTCTGCGTCTGGCTCCAAGTACCGCCCGAGTTGCCGAACACATAGGCCCCCCCCTGGTGGGTATTGCCGTTGATGATCACGCCGGGTGCACCGATGAGGGCGGTCGTGCCGGAAAGAGCGACCGCGTTGCCGAACATGGCGCTCGCCGCGCCGTCGTTCGCAGTGAGTTTCTGCGTCTGGCTCCAGGTGCCGCCCGATTCGCCGAACACATAGGCCGCGCCTTGACTGGCATTGTCGTTGACGGCCGCATCAGGCGCGCCGACGAGGGCAGTCGTGCCGGAAACGACGACCGAAGCGCCGAACACGTCGCCCGCCGCGCCGTCGCTCGCGGTAAGCTTCGATATCTGGCTCCAAGTGCCGCCCGATTCGCCGAATACATAGGCCGCGCCCTGTGCAAAGTTCTTGTACGCCGCGCCAACGATGGCGGTATTGCCGGCGAGGGCGACCGAGAAGCCGAGGTCGTCGCCAAACGCGCCGTCGCTGGCGGTGAGTTCGGCCGTCTGGCTCCAGGTGCCGCCCGATTCGCCGAACACATAGGCCGCGCCTTGACTGGCATTGCCGTTGACGGTCTCATCAGGCGCGCCGACGAGGGCGGTCGTGCCGTCGAGGGCGACCGAGTAGCCAAACAAGACGCCCGCTGTGCCGTCGCTGGCGGTGAGTTCGGCCGTCTGGCTCCAGGTGCCGCCCGACTCGCTAAACACATAGGCCGCGCCTTGGTCTCCGTTATG
Source organism: Gammaproteobacteria bacterium (assembly GCA_050739575.1). Classification (GTDB taxonomy): domain Bacteria; phylum Pseudomonadota; class Gammaproteobacteria; order JAKDMP01; family JAKDMP01; genus JBOIBN01. The sequence continues at coordinate 2,847 of JBOIBN010000090.1, read as the reverse complement.
GCCGTCTGCACCGACGAGGGCGGTCGTGCCCGAAACGGCGACCGCGTCACCGAAGGTGTCGTACGCCGCGCCATCGCTCGCCGTGAGTTTGGCCGCCTGACTCCAGACGCCATTTGACTCGCTGAACACATAGGCCGCGCCCTGCCACATATTGCCGTTGATGGTCGCTATATTTGCACCGACGATGGCGGTCGTGCCGGAAACGGCAACCGAGATGCCGAATTGATCGCCCGCTGCGCCGTCGTTAGAAGTGACTTTCTGTTCCAGCCATACCAACGGATCCACGGTCAGCGGATAGACGGCGTGCGCGTCGTTCACGGCAATCAGAATGCGCTCGCCCTGGCTCTTTAACGTCGCCGGGATGACTTTGCCCTTCGCGTCGGTGACGACGAGTTGGCCGTAGCGCAGCTTCCCCCAAGCGAGCGTGCCGTTGTGTTCTTTGGCCATGCCGCCGGCGGACAGGGCCAAAGTAAGTTCACCGTTTCCCTTTGGCGGCTTCGAGACCGTAAAGCCCTGCTCGAAGCCGACCGGCAGCACCCGCCACCATGCGCTGAGATTGCCGTGCGCGTAGCTCACCCGATTGCCCGCGATCGCTGGCTTCACCGTCTTTACGGCATCGAGGTGGCCGGCGCGTCCCCAAGCTATCAGATGCAATGCCAGCGGCGAGTCCGCACCCGAGAAGTGCACGCCGCTGCCGTTAAAGCAGGCGGTGAGCTTTTGCCGTGGCAGCGTCGCGCAGCCGCTGGCATTGACGCTATAAGCGGCGCCCGCGTCCTTCGCGAGCGTCTTATAGAGCACCGGCCGCAGGGCGGCAGGTAGTGCCGTGCCGCGCAGAACCGGATTTGCACCGGGGTTTGCAGAGTTGGCAGCGGAAGCATGCCCCACTGCCGGCACGCAAAGGCTGGCGATTAACAACAACAAGGCCGATATCGAGTAAGAAAAAATTCTCATGAGTGATCTCCTGAGCGAAGTTGATTTAGTGAGTACTCGTTCTCAATGAAACTCGTGCCTTTGAATAGTAGCTAATTTTTTTGATTTGTTTTGATCGTGATTTAAGTTAATCAAAACACCGCCGATACCACGACGTTGCGACTGCTTCGCCCCCTCACTCCTGCCGATCCCCAGAGGGAGATGGGTGTTGCCTCTTGGGACGGGTTTATGACTTATCGGACAGGGCGCCGGACAGGCGTTTGTGGGCGAGCCAGCCGAGCTGGAAACGGGTGCGGGCATGAAATGCCTTCATGATTTCCGACACGCGCCGGGTCAGGGTGGCTGTGGAAATATCCATTTCCTGAGCGAGTCTTTTGTCGTTCAGGCCGGCCGCCAGCAGTGATACCAGCTTTTCACCCTCCCGGGAGAGTAATGCGGATGGTGCACCGGTTTTTATAAGCCCTTCTGTGGTGATGGAAATAGGTGCAGCCTGTTCCCACAGCACTTCAAACAAGGCACAGAGGGCATCGAGCAACGCTGAGGATCGGACCAGCAACACCGGGCTACCTGCCTGATGCAAGTTTAGAGGAATAAGGGCAATCCGGCGATCGCTAATCATGATCTTGTTCGGCAGGGTGGGGAGTACGCGGATTCCTTCGCCGGACGCTATGTCTTGGCGAACTCTGGCAACGGCACCGGGTAATGACAGGAAGTTTTGATCCACAATGCTTCGATAGTGCACCCCCTTTGTTTGAGCCATTCTTTGGTGTTTCTGGTCTTGTTCATACGGCACGTCCAGTCGCGAAATCAACACCGGCGGGCGAGTCATGGCGATAATCTCCCGCTGAGCAGTGAGCTGCATTTGTTCGAATAGCTGGCGTTCGCTTACAGGACTGGTAATCAACTCGACCATCTGCTCCCGCTCGCCACGGTGTTGCGTCGCCGCAGCCTGCTCGTGCAATGCCTGGACCGCCCCGCGGGCGCGTTGCAAGTCATTCTGACGCTGGAGGATCAGCGCTTCCATAGTGATGTCCGGTGAGGTGGGTATATAGCGGCGCGGACGCTCAGGAGAGTGCGTCGTCAGCCCCTTGGCTTCGATCGAATCCAATAGTCGTTGCGCCTTGCCCGGCGTCAACTTCAGCGCCTGAGCAATTTCCGGCACCGTCGCACCGGAATGTGCGAGTAACCAACTGTAGACGTGCTCCTCCGCTTCGCTGATGCCCAGGATATCGAGCGGCCGCGTCTCGGCGGCCCCGGTTCGTTGCGTGGTCATGGCGGCTCCACTACGAAATGTAAGGAATGCGGAAAGGATACAACCCAAGATTTCAAATCCTAGCAGGCTGTTGGCTGCCCCAGCGCCGTGAAGGGGCGACGCATGAGGAGCAAAGAGGATGACGGTGAAGCTACTGTGCCCGCTTGCGGCAATCGGGCGAAGATGGGCTATCATGCTGGCATGCAGTCTGATCGGCCTTTGACCGTTTGAAGCTCTCGGCCTCGGCGCTATCCAGGGCGCTTGCGACGGGGCTCGAACCGCTCTACGTGATCCTCGGCGAGGAGCCGCTGACTGCTTTCGAGGCGGCCGACGCCGTGCGCGTCGCGGCCCGCAAGGCGGGTTTCAACGCGCGCATACCGCTTTTCGTGGAATCCGGTTTCGATTGGGGGCGTCTTGCTGCCGAGGGCGCGACGGGATCGCTCTTCGGCGACAAGCAGTTACTCGATCTCAAGCTCCCCAACGGCAAGACCGATGAGACCGGCAGCCGAGCACTCACCGAATATGCCGCCGCACCGCCGCCAGATGCCTTGTTACTGGTGACGGCGCCGGGTGCCGAGCGCAAAACGGCGAACACAGCCTGGGCGAAGGCGGCGGCCAAAACCGGGGTGCTGGTCGAATGCCGCCCGTTGAAATCTGATCAAATG
>JBOIBN010000089.1:0-7863 GCA_050739575.1 Gammaproteobacteria bacterium | reverse complement strand
CAGCCCATCACCTTTGAATAAGCCGTCAACATCAGCAGGCGTCATCCCCGCTAGTCGTCCGAACTCTTGCAGGATGGCACGATTCTGATCCCTTGTTCGACGGAAGTCGCTGAAGGTGAAATCTATATTAATGGGTTGATAGTCGTGTCTCTCCTGAGCGCCTATCGGTTGGCCATCCCGATCAGCGTAAAGGGTCGTTGCATGTTTGAGGGTTGCAATCTTAAAGTAAAGAGGAAGGTCTTTGCAGAGGCGATGAATGTAATCCATAACGAGCGGTTGATCAACGCGGTTAAGATGATAGAAATCATCGATTTGTAGGTAAACGGTCTTCACGTTCGTGGATAGTTCAAAGAATTCGCGGATCTGAGCCTTCAGTCGAGGGAGCTTTGTGTCCAGTTCCCGAATCTTGTTATCAAGAATCCGGTAAGTGCGTTCAGTCTCCGCCCTAATTCGCTCCTTGGTACCCCCACTTGCACGAAGGCTTACGGGTGCGTGATGAAACTCCACAGATCCATCAAGCGACGTTCCTTTGTCGCGCGCTACCAGTTCGCGCACCTCCTGTTCTTGAGTATCAGCACGAGCTCTAAGGGTTGCAAGCTCCTCGCGGATGCCTGCAATTAGCCTTCTTGACTGTTTCTTCTTCCCAAACCACCCCGTAAGGTGCCCCTCTAGCTCAGTAAATAATGCATTGAGGATTTCAATGAGAACGTTCGGGAACGAATGGCGCTTGAAATCCTCGCAGTTTAAATAGACAGACTTGGTGGAAGAATCCAGTTCGCGGCTTGAGTGCTGAAGCAACAGAGTCTTGCCGCAGCCTCGTCGTGCAAACACGGCGTGATTCTGACGAGCGCGAACGTCATTAAGAACATTTCCAACATCGATGTATGGAACGGGGTCGGCTCCGCCGCGCTGAACACGGAGATTCTCGTTAATAGCCAACCGGAGCTTTTCGATTTGTCCTTTGGTTGTCACTATTCGCCTCGTATTTCGTTAGGTTAGTCAACGTTCGGGCTCGGTCAACAGGGCCCTCCGAAGCCTTGACGAATAGTTATAGCGCTTGGACCACGAAAATGCAAGAACTTGGGCCAAAAAATGCATTAAAGCGATTGGCAAGCACACAGAATCAGGTTAAATCTCTGCTTGGTAGGCGTGCGAATAAACTGATAATCACTGAAAAAGGGAACGACTCAACCGCGGCGCCAGAGGGTGGCGTCTGCGGTGTCTTCGAGGACGATGCTGGCGGCGGTGAGTTGGTCGCGGATTTCATCGGCACGCTCGAAGTCGCGAGTGAAGCGGGCGGCACGCCTTTCTTCTATGAGACGTTCGATCGCGGTTGCATCCAATGCACCTTGCTTGTGGCCGAGACGCAGGAATTCGTCCGCATCGGATTGAAGCAGGCCGAGCGGTTCGGCCAGTCTGCGCAATTCCCTTGCGAGTGCTTCGGCGGATTCACCCGCTTCGCGGCGGCGGTTGAGTTCGCGCGCAAGATCGAACAGGACGGCGAGCGCTTCGGGCGTGTTGAAGTCGTCGCTCATCGCGGCGTGGAAGCGTTCAGCATACGTGTCCGGCGCGGATCCGTTGCCCTCGCCTTTCGCATCGAGTCCGCGTAACGCGAGATACAGACGCGAAAGCGCGGCGTGCGCTTCCTCGATCCGTCCGTCGGTGTAGGACAGCGGGCTGCGGTAGTGGCTGGAGAGAATGAAGTAGCGCAGCGTCTCGCCGGGCCAGCGCGCGAGCAGATCGCGGATGGTAGTGAAGTTGCCGAGCGACTTCGCCATTTTCTCGGCGTCGACCTCGACGAAGCCGTTGTGCATCCACAGGTTCGCGAAATGCTCGCCGGTCGCGGCCTCGGATTGCGCGATCTCGTTTTCGTGATGCGGAAATTTGAGATCGAGGCCGCCGCCGTGGATGTCGAAATGCGGCCCGAGATTGGCGATGGACATGGCCGAGCATTCGATATGCCAACCGGGCCGTCCGCGGCCCCACGGCGCATCCCAGGCTGGTTCGCCAGGCTTCTCGGCCTTCCACAGGGCGAAGTCGAGCGGATCGCGTTTGGCTTCGTCCGGCTCGACACGCGCGCCCGCGCGCAGCTCTTCCGGGCGCTGACCGGCAAGCGCGCCGTAGGCGGAAAAGCTCGCGACCGAATAGTACACGTCGCCGTTTTCCGCGCGGTAGGCGTGGCCGTTTTCAATCAAGCGCCCGATCATGGCGACGATGGCGTCAAGGTTTTCGGTCGCGCGTGGTTCGACATCAGGGGCAACAAGCCCCAGCGCGCGTTCGTCTTCGCCCACGCGCGCGATGTAGCGTTCCACCAGCGCCCGCCAGTCCTCATTGTTCTCTGCTGCACGGCGGATGATCTTGTCGTCTATGTCGGTGATGTTGCGCACGTAGGTGACGTCGAGTCCGCGCGCGCGCAGATAGCGCACCACCATGTCGAAGACGATCAGCATCCGCGCATGGCCCAGATGGCTGTCGTCGTACACGGTCACGCCGCAGACGTAAATGCCAATCTTTCCGGGCACGCGCGGCACTAGACGTTCCTTCCTGCGCGTGAGCGAATTATGAATGTACACGTCAGGCAACGGCATCGCGAATAACCTTGTGGGCATGCCGGAAATGCTCGCGCCGTTCCGCGGGCGTGAAGTACGTCCACAGACGCGCGAGTTCGGGACCGTCATGGCGTCCGGTGAGCGCGGCACGTAGCGGCTGGAACAGTTTGCGTCCGCCGAGCGCGCTGCGTTCTTTCAGTTCGCGCACGAAGGCTTCGTAATCCGGTTCTTCGGCGAGCTCGACGGCTGTGCCCATTAGAGTCGCGGGCGCATCGCCCAGCGCTTTCACATCCGGCAGGCTCATGAGCGCATCGGCCCAGGTGGCGACGTCCTCGCGGCTTTCCACGTTGTCCCGCACCAGCGCCCAGAAATCGGGCCAGCGTTCCTGCGGAACCGACGCGGCACCCGCCCACGCGGCGGCCCCGGCTGAATCGAGCGCGTGAACGGCGAGGCGCTGCCAGTGCGCAAGCTGCACGGCATCGAAATGCGCCGGTGCGCGGCCGAGATGCGCAGGATCGAATTCGCTGGCGCGCCGGCTCACATCGAGCAACGCGGCATTCATGGTGGCATGGCCGAGACGCAGCAGATAATTGGCAAGGGCGTCCGGCAGTATGCCCGCCTCGCGCAGATCGGCCAGACCGATGCTGGCGTCGCGTTTGGAAAGCGGCTTGCCAGAGAGGTCGAGCACCAGCGGCAGATGTCCATAGCGGGGCGCGGTCAACCCCAGCGCCTCCAGAATCAGTAACTGGCGCGGGGTATTCGTCAGATGATCCTCCCCACGCAGGACGTGCGTGATCTCCATCAGCGCGTCGTCGAGTGCGTTGGCAAAGAAAAAAGCCGGGCTGCCGTCCGTGCGGCGGACGACGAAATCGCCGAGATCGTCGGCCGCCATGCGTTGCTCGCCGCGCACGAGATCGTCGAAGACGACGCTACGTCCCGGCGGCACGCGAAAGCGCAGCGAGGCGAGCTCGCCGCCGACAAGTCGCCGCTGCGCCTCTTCCGGCATCAACCGGGCGCAGGTGCCGGAATAGCGCGGTGCGCGGCAGGCCGCGAGCGCCGCCGCCCGCGCGGCGGCGAGTTCCTCGGCGCTGCAGAAGCAGGGGTAGGTGCGATCATCGGCGGCGAGGCGATCGAAATAACGGGCATAGATCGCGCCGCGTTCGGACTGCCGGTAAGGTTCATGAGGCCCGCCGAGGTCCGGGCCTTCGTTCCATTCGAGGCCCAGCCAGCGCAAATCCTCAAGCTGCGAAGCGATGTGGGATTCGCGGCTGCGCGCAGCGTCGGTATCCTCCACACGCAGCACGAAGGCGCCGCCCTGCTTCGCAGCGTAAAGCGCACTGAACAGCGCCGTGCGCACGTTGCCGAGATGCAGGCGGCCGGTCGGGCTGGGAGCGAAGCGGGTGCGGATCATTGAACACGCCGGAATGGGGGGAACCGCGCCGCGGACGACGCCGTGACGTGATTTTCGCACAGCCGCGCCGGGCATACGACCACAGCACAACGGTATCATGCACGGCAACCCTACCGATGGAGCCTGCTCCGATGCATGTCAAACTCCATTTTCTCGCCCTGCTCGCCCTCGTGGCGGCGAGCCCGGCCCTTGCGGCGACTTCCGCTTCCGCCTCGGTCAGCGCGCAGACAGCGCCGCGAGTGCAGATTGAAACCAGCATGGGCAATATCGTGGTGCAGCTCGATCCCGCCCACGCGCCGATCACCGTCAAGAACTTTCTCGGCTACGTGCGCTCGGGTTTCTACGCCGGAACCATTTTCCATCGCGTGATCCCCGGCTTCATGATCCAGGGCGGCGGCTATACCGCCACGTATCAGGAAAAGCCGACGCGGGCGCCGATCAAAGACGAGGCGAACAACGGCCTGCCCAATACCCGCGGCACCATTGCCATGGCGCGCCAACAGGCACCGGACACGGCAAAATCGCAGTTCTACATTAATCTTGTCGACAACGCGTCGCTCGATTATGCAAGCCCGACGCAACCGGGCTACGCAGTGTTTGGACACGTGATCTCGGGCATGGATGTGGTGGACAAGATCGCGCAGGTGCCCACGGGACCGGCGGGTCCGTTCATGCAGGATGCGCCGCAGGCGCCGGTGATCATTCAGAAAATCGTACTGCTGAAACAGTGAGCACGCTGTTCATTTCCGACCTGCATCTCGATCCGATGCGACCGAGGATTACCGCGCTGTTTCTCGATTTTCTCGCTGGCACGGCGCGTAACGCCGAGGCACTTTACATCCTGGGCGATCTCTTTGAGGCCTGGATTGGCGACGACGATCCAGATCCGCACCACGCGCGCGTAGCCGAAGGCCTGATGGCCGTTTCCGCCACCGGAACGCCTGTGCGCTTCCTCGTCGGCAACCGCGACTTTTTGCTCGGTGAGGATTACGCCCGCCGGGCCGGTATGGAATTACTCGCTGAACCCGTGCGCTTGGATCTGTACGGAACTCCGACGTTGATACTCCACGGCGACGTGCTGTGCACCGATGACACTGATTATCAGGCCTTTCGCGTGATGGTCCGGAATGGCGATTGGCAGCGGGACTTCCTGGCGCGGCCGCTTGCCGAGCGGCGCGTCCTTGCGGGACAGGCGCGCGCGGAAAGCCGGCGCCGAGGCGCCACCAAGCAACCCGAAATCATGGATGTGAATGCCGCCGCTGTCGAAGCCGCGTTCCATGCCCACAGCGTGACGCGTATGATCCACGGCCATACCCACCGTCCGGCGATTCACCGCCCGCAAGTGGACGGTGCCGCCTGCGAACGGATCGTGCTCGGCGACTGGTACGAACAGGGCAGCCTGCTGCGGGTGGACGATTCTGGCGCACGTCTGCATACGTTGTCGCCTGCCAATTCCTCGCATCAGACAGAATAAAGCGCCGCCTCAATCGGAATCGTTCACTTTCCGTGCAGCCGACGCCAGAGCAGCCAGCCGGCGCCGACGACCAGCGGCAAAACGAAACCGCCGCCGAGAAAAATCGCAAGAAAGAGCGTCAGCCCACTGCCCTGTGGTGCGAGCCCGCTGAAGGTGCCAATGACGACTGCTGCAATCAGCCACACAACAAGCCAGGCCAGGGGGAAAATCAGGATCATTAAAAAATCTCCCGGTCCCGAGCAGGAAACAAATCAGGGAATATTCTGTTTGTCGATTTTGATATCCGCGTGGCTCCGCAACCAGGCAACGTAGTCGTCAATCGCCTGCGTTGCATCCATCTGATCGAGCTGCTGCGAATAAAGTTGGCGCATCGTCGGCGCCAATTTGTCGGGAAGGCTCTGCGTCACGCCCAGCATGGCGTACACCGCCTGATTGCCGTTCTTCAACGTCACCGTTCCGAAACGAGGCTGGCCGTCGGAACGCGGCGGCTCGGCAAAGGCGGCCGTGACGATCGGCACCGGAAGTTTGGGATCGTTGCGTACGGCCTCGCTTGGTCCCTGGGCTTTCACGTCGAGCGCACTTGCAACCGCGTCCATCTTTTGACCCGATTGCAAGTCCCGCACCGCGCCCGCTGCTGCGATCTTCGCCGCGGCCAACGCCTGCTGGTGCTCAAGCAACGCGGCGATTTCATCATGCACGGCGGCGAGCGGCTTGGGATGACTCGGCTTCACGTCGCTGACCCGCAGCACCACCGCATCGTCGGGGCCAAGCTTGACCGGCTCGCTGTTCTGATGCCCCTTCAGTACACTGTCGTTGAAGGCCGCGGCACGAATCTGCTTTTTGCTCGCGATGCCCGTGCCCTTGTCTTGCGTCACTCCGGCAAGCGTCTGCACTTGCAGCTTGAGCGCCTTGGCAACGGGCGCCAAGGAGTCGGGATTCTCGTAGGCGATATTCGCAAGCTGATCGCCCAGTTTGAAATAGAGATCCTTCGCCTTGTCCGTTCGATAATCCTTCTCGACCTGTTGCTTGATCTCGGCGTAGGGCTTGACCGATCCGCCGCGCTCGTCAAGCAGTTGAATCAGGGTCCATCCATCCTTGGTCCGCAGCGGACCGGCGATACCGTCAACCTTGGCGATGCCGAAGAGCGCCTGATCGAAGGCCGCGGGCATCTGTCCGCGGGCAATCCAGCCAATCACACCGCCATTGCGACGGGAAATTGGATCGCCCGAATACTTAACGGCGAGCGTCGAGAATTCCTTCTGCTGATTGGCCGCACTGCGAACTTCGGCAAGTAGTTGTTCGGCCTGCGTCTTTGCCGCCGCCCAGCCCTTCGTGCCAGCGGCCGCGGGTTTGATCAGGATCTGCGCTGTTTTTCGCGCCGGCGGAATTCCATACTGGTTCTGATGCGACGCATAGTAGGATTCGAGATCGGCCGCGGAGGGCTTGACACGAGCTTCGAGCGTTTTCGGACCCAGACGAACATATTCGAGCGCAAGCGTCGTCGGAACGGAGAAAACCTCCTGGTGCGCGGCGTAGTAAGCCTGAATTTCCTTGTCCGTCGGCGGCGTACCCGGCTTGAAATGATCGAGCGGCAGCGAGAACCAGGCAAGCTTGCGCTGCTCCTGGAGCAGTCCGATCAGTTGGTCGGCTTCCTTCGGGACCGTGAAGGCAGTCTGCGCGAGCCCGTTCTGCAGCTGCTGCACGGCAATGTCCGTGCGCATCCCGGCCTCGAATTGATCGGTCGTATAGCCGTTGGCGGCGAGCACGGCGCGATACTGTTCAAAGTCGAAATGGCCTCCGGACTGGAACGCGGGAACCTGCGCGATCTGGGCCTGCAAATCCGCTTCACTGGCAACCAGTCCGTTATGCTCGGCCTGTTGGCGCAACAGCGTCTGGTTGATCAATTGATCGAGCACCTGATCCTTGAGCGCCTGCTGCTCCTTGTCCGTGGGATTGAACTTGTCGCCGAGCGTCGTCTGACGCTGCTGATAGGCCTGCTGATAAGCGCGCTGAAAGGCATCCGGCATGACCTTCTCACCGTTAACTTTGGCTACATAGTCGGTGGTGATCAGGCTCCGGTACTGGCCGATGCCCCAAAAGGCGAAGGGCACCGTGATGAGAATCACGAAAACCCAGGCGATCCAACCCTTGGCATGATTACGGAAGGTTGTAAGCATTGCTTTTTGGTACCCTTGATGCAACGTCCGGCTCGAACAGCCGTTCGGTTTCGATCCGTTAAGGAAAACCCCGACAGGATCAGGGTTTCCAAAACAAGAGAGGGTGCCTGTACGCACCCTCCCGCAAGTGGCGGAGTGGACGGGACTCGAACCCGCGACCCCCGGCGTGACAGGCCGGTATTCTAACCAGCTGAACTACCACTCCGTTGCGTGGTGGGTGCTGAGGGATTTGAACCCCCGACTTTCGCCGTG
>JBOIBN010000088.1:0-8075 GCA_050739575.1 Gammaproteobacteria bacterium | reverse complement strand
CAGATAGGCCGCCGCCAGCAGCAGGTTGACGGCGAGTATCCGCGCGTTCGACAGGCGCTTGAGTCCCTGTATCAGTCCAATGACTTCGATCAAGGTGCGATACAACGCCGGTTTTTTGACTTTATGCGCGAGTCTTCGCGCAAGCTGTTCAAAGCGCAATACACCGAAGAGGAGAAATGCGAGCCCGACGAGAAAAACCACGGCGATCGGACGCAGTTCGGGCCAGCGTGGAATGCCGACGATTGCAAGCAGCAGAAGCACAACTGCGGTTTCGGCGAGTAGCATCACCACTGTTGCCGCGGAGCTTCGCCCGAAGCGAAACTTCCCCGATGCCGACAGGATCCAGTTCTGGGCGAAGATGCCGAACGGCAGCGTCACTGCAAGTTCGCCGACCGAGAAGGCGAGCGCCAGCCGGCGCCACTTCGGGCGTATGCCGAGATTGGCGAGCAGCAGGTGCAGCTGCAGGAACTTGAGCGCGAGATACAACGCGGCCAGTGCGAGCGAGGCCACCATGATCCAGAGCGGAATCGCCTGCACGCGTCCGAGTACGCGGCCGAGTCCGCCGAGTTTGAAGGCGACGACGAGGAGCGCAGCCGCAAGCAGCACGGGCAAGATGAACGCGGGCTGGGCGAGGACGCGCAGCCCGCGACGTGCGTTCACGGACCGAGATTCCGAACGAGTTCGGGCGCGAGGTCTTCGAGCGCATTCGCAAGGTAGCGCACCACGTTGGGCGGTTTGCGCCAGCCTGGGGCGGCGTCGCGCGAATAACGATTGTGCCAGTGGGCGGGTTCGCGTGCGACGAGTTTCTTGCGCTTCAGCCACGCGAGACGCTCGGTCGCGAGCGTCTCTGGCGCGCTGCGCGCAAGCACCGGATCGAGCGTGAATCCGGCGGCGCTGACGGTCGCCGCCGCGCGGCGCAGCCACGCGGCAAACTCCTGCGTAGTAAACGTCGCCGGCCCGGCGGTGAGGAAATGTGCGATCAGGTGACTGGGATTCACCGCATAAAGTCTCTGAATGGCGTGACGCAGACCGACGGCGAAAATCCGTTCGCCGGATGAATCGAGGTTACGTAATGCTTCGCCCACGTGGACGATGACGCGCAACCGGCCCGGACCCAGTGGATCATAGCTCAGCGCGAGCGGCAGGAGCGGCGGCGGGTGTGCGGCCAGCCGGTACAATCGCCGGGTGCCGATGCGGATGCGCCCGAATTTGCCCGTACCCGAAATGGTACCCTCGGGAGCGAAATACACCGTGCGTCCGGCATCGAGAAGCGCGGCAAAGCGCGCGAGTTGCGCCGCGATCGTGGTGCGAAACTCCGGTTTGAGTATCTGCAAACTCGCGACCCGCAATCGGCGCAAGCCCCAGAAGGACTGCCGCAGTTTGCCTAGGCGCCGCGGATCAATTTGATCGAGTCGTAGTGGCAGTTTTCCGAGCGCAGCCGTAATTTCACGCCGGCCGCGGTTGTTAAAGACCGTTACGGGATCGGCTGCTCCCAATCCCGCGTCGAGGAGTGAATTCAGCGTTTCGCCGAAGCTGAATTCGCGCAGGCGACGCATCGGTTCGCCGCGTATGATGCGGAAAAGCCATGCGAGCGGGATGCTCCCGAGCAGTGTGGGCAACGGCTGCGGCCATTCGGCGAGCAGATTTCCGAGAGTGTGCGGCTGGAGCAGGTCTTCGCGCATTACGAAGAAAGGAAGCGGCCAGCGGATGTGAACGCCTTCGCGCCGGCACAGCACCGTGGTGAGAACAGGTACGTCGGAATCGCGCTGATGGTTGGAGACGATCAGGGTGCCCGGCTCCAGACGATAGCCGGGTGGGAGCATTTTTTCCTTGCGGTACAGCGTACTGACCACCAGATCGAAACCGCATTCGATCAGCCATGCGAGCCGCGGGTGCGGATCGAATTCAGCATCCGGCAACCACTTAAACGTCATACGGATTGTTCCGTAAGGCGTGAAGTGCGAGCGATGCGTGAGGTGAGAGTCGAGTGGTGTGAGCAAGAAGTGAGATAAGAGAAGTGAGGGGTGAGATGTGAAGAGAAGGCGGCCGCGAGGCGGGAAGCGGAACCGCGCGGCATCTTGGCTTTATTTTTCTCACTTCTCACTCCTCAATCTCTCACTTCTTTTCGGGTAGCGACGGTCTTTCCAGCTTGAACGAGTGCCCACGAACGCGCGCAATGCTGAATGCCAGGTCATGACAAGGTAGAACGTTGCAATGGCCGGAAGCATGATGGCAGCGGCAGGATTGCGCCGATAGTAAAGCAGGGTCGGCATGTAGCTTGCGGCGAGCGCGACCCAGGTCGCAACCCCGAGCCAACGCGCGACGCCGCCGAAGATCAGCGCCGCGAGCGGCACCCAGAAGGCGAGCAGCATGACTGCGGTCGCCGCAACGAGGAGCAATGGCGATTCGCCGAGTTGCACATAGGCGCTGCGCGCGATCATCGCAGCGATGGAAGAAAAGTTCTGCTCGCGGAGACTTTGCGCCCCGTGCGAAAGGCCGAGAAAACAGTGGTAGCCGGCGCGCTTCACGCGCGCCGCGAGCGTGCAATCGTCAATGATCGCGTCGTGCCAGGCTGCAAAGCCGCCGATGCTTGCGAGTACCTCGCGTTCGATCAGAATTGCGCCGCCCGCTGCTGCCGCCACCCGGCCTTGCGCGCGATTGGCGAGCGCGAACGGATATAGCAGCTTGAAAAAATAGACGAAGGCCGGGAGCAGGAGACGCGCCGCGAAACCGTGCCAGCAGGGTTCGGCGAGTACCGAAACGAGCGCATGGCCTTCGTTCGCCTTGTGCTGCAATGCGGCGAGCATGCCCGGCGCGAGGCGGATGTCGGCGTCGAGCAACAGCACGCGCGGAGTTGAAACGCAGGCGAGGCCCTGTTCGAGCGCCCAGAGTTTGCCGGTCCAACCCGGCGGCGGCGGCGTGCCCTGGATCAAGGACAGGTTCCGAAGACCGCTTGCACGCACGATCTCGCCCGTGCCGTCGTCGGACTCGTCGTCCACCACCACGACCGCTGCTTCGGGAGCGCTCATGTGTAGTGCGGCGAGCGTTTTTCCGATTACCGCAGCCTCGTTGCGCGCCGGAATGAGAACGGTGAAGTCAGGCAGTAGTGTGGAAGTCGCGGGTTCCGGCTCCAGCCGCTCACGACAGCGCCACGGTTGCCAGGGCACGAAAAGCAACGCAAGCCACAAGCCGAGCGCAATCGCCGCGAGAATCAACATGTCCGGTTACCGCGCAAAGCGCAGTCGCAGATAAAACCAGCAGGCTACTACTGGCGGCTCTCGGAGTGAACCTCGACCGGAATGCCGGAGAGTCCCTGCGTGCTGCGATCGTAGAGAATCGGACGATCGGGGGCGAATGAACCTTCAAGCCGCGGACCGCGCCGGCTTACCCGCCAGGCCTTCAACGGGTGGCGGAAGGCATCTTCGGCCGCCGTGCCCTCGAAGCCGCAGTGTGCCATGCAGTTGGCGCATTTCGGATTGCGCCCGACGCCGTAGTTTTCCCACTCGGTGGTTTCCATCAGCTCGCGGAAACTCTTGGCGTAGCCCTCGTCGACGAGCAGATAGCACGGCTTTTGCCAGCCGAATACATTGCGCGTGGGGTTGCTCCACGGCGTGCACTGGTAGTCCTGGTTGCCGCAGATGAAGTCGAGGAACAAGCTCGAGTGCGAGAGCGGCCACGCGGTGCCGTTCTTGTTTTTGAAGATGTCGCGGAACAGCTCCTTCGACTGGCGCCGGCCGAGGAACACGTCCTGGCGCGGCGCATGCCCGTAGCTGTAGCCGGGCGAGACGGTGATGCCGTCTACACCGAGGTCATTAGCTGCAAAGTCGAAGAAGCGCGCGACCTTTTCAGGATTTTCACCGGCAAACAGCGTCGTGTTGATATTGACGCGAAAGCCTCGCGCCTTCGCCGCCCTGATAGCGGAAACCGCCGCGTCGAACACACCCTGGCGATCCACGCTTTCGTCGTGGCGCTCGCGCAGGCCGTCCAGATGCACCGAGAAGGTGAGGTAAATAGAAGGCGTGAACAGATCGAGCTTCTTTTCGAGCAGGATTGCGTTGGTGCACAGATACACGAACTTCTTGCGCGCGATGATGCCTTCTACGATCGCCTTGATGTCTTTGTGAATCAGAGGTTCGCCCCCGGGAATGGACACCACAGGTGCGTCGCATTCGTCTACGGCCGCGAGGCATTCTTCAAGACTCAGGCGCTGGCGCAGGATGTCGTCCTCGTAGTCGATCTTGCCGCAGCCCGGGCAGGCAAGGTTGCACTGGAACAGCGGCTCCAGCATCAGCACCAGTGGGTACTTCTTTTCGCCCCTGAGTTTTTTGCCGAGTATGTAGCTGGCGATTTTCGCCTGTTGGCGCACGGGTACGGACATGATTCAGCCTCCTTGCGTTTTTGCTTCGACTTCCAGGTGAATGCGCAATTCGGGCGGCGGCCGGAAGGTGACCTGCTCGTCCGGCCCGCCCATTTCGCGAACTCCGGAGTGGCCGAGCCGGGCGAGCTTCGCGAGCACCTCCTCTACCAGCGCCTCCGGCGTCGAGGCTCCGGCGGTGATGCCGATGCGATCTTCGGCGGCGAACCAGTCGGGCTCGACCTCGCTTGCATCCTGCACCAGATAGGAGCGCACGCCGGCGAGTTCGCCGACTTCGCGCAGGCGGTTGGAGTTGGAGCTGTTGCGCGCGCCGACCACGATCAAGACGTCGGACTCACGCACCAGTTCGTGTACGGCGTTCTGACGATTCTGGGTGGCGTAGCAGATATCCTTGATTTCGGGGCCCACGATGGCGGGGAAGCGCCGTTTCAAGGCCTCGATCACGGCGCGGGTATCGTCCACCGACAGCGTAGTCTGGGTAACGTAGGCCACCTTCGCCGGGTCGCACACATCGAGCGTTGCGACCTCTTCGACTTCGGAAATCACGTGTACCGGACCGGCTACGCGTCCGCTGGTGCCCTCGACTTCGGGATGACCACGGTGACCGACGATGATGAGTTCATAACCGTTGCGATGATATTTCTGCGCTTGTATGTGCACCTTGGCGACCAACGGGCAAGTGGCGTCGATGATTCTCAGACCGCGTTCGCGGGCTTCGCGCACGCGCTGATCGGAAACGCCGTGGGCGCTGAAGATCGTGACCGCGCCCGCAGGCACCTCGGCGAGATCCTCGGTGAATACGGCACCCTTGCCGGCGAGATCGTTCACTACGTGCTGGTTGTGGACGATTTCGTGCAGCACATAAACGGGCGGACCGAAGACCTTGAGGGCCTCCTCGACTACGTCTATCGCCCGCACGACGCCGGCGCAGAATCCGCGGGGTTTGGCGAGCACGACTTCCATTCGCTCTCTATCCTCTCGTTAGACCGTCACGCGGCAGGCGTGCGGAACACATTGAATTATAACGCTTGAGGGCGGCCCCGCGTTAAACTGTGACTTGGCCTTATGCGGACCAAGGAGGGGGGAATGCCGGCACGTGTGGCGGTAACGGGCGCGACGGGCTTCGTCGGCTCCGCCGTGGTGCGCGCCTTTCTCGCCGCGGGTTATCCTGTGCGTGCGCTGGTGCGCGCGAACTCGCCGCGCGGCAATCTGGCCGGGCTGAATATCGAAACCGCTAAAGCGGATCTCGCCGCGCCCGATGACCTTGCCGCGGTGCTCGAGGATTGCGAGGGGCTCGTGCACGTCGCCGCGGATTATCGTCTGTTCGCGCCCGATCCGGCTCCGCTTTATCGCGTCAATGTGGACGGTACCCTCGCGCTCATGCAAGTTGCACTCGACGTCGGCGTCAAGCGCATTGTGTACACCTCGAGCGTCGCCGTACTCGGCCATCACCCGAACGCTGCACCCGCCGACGAGGACACAACGGGCGTGTTCGCCGACATGATCGGTCACTACAAGCGCTCGAAGTTTCTGGCTGAAGCCGAAGTTATGCGCCTCGTCGCCGATGCCGGGTTGCCTGCGGTCATTGTCAATCCCACCGCCCCGGTCGGACCGCGCGATGCGAAGCCGACGCCGACCGGGCGCATGGTGCTCGATGCCGCCCGCGGACGCATGCCCGCCTACGTGGATACGGGCCTCAACATCGTACACGTGGACGACGTCGCCGCAGGTCATTTACTCGCCTACGAGCGCGGGAGGATCGGCCGGCGCTACATCCTGGGTGGAGACAACCTTACGCTTGCTGCGGTGTTTGCCGCGATCGCAGGTCTCGCCGGCCGCCGCGCGCCACGTATCCGTCTCGCACCGGGCGCGCTCGTTCCGTTCGCGTGGCTCGCGGAAGGCTGGGCGCGTTTTACCGGCACGACGCCGCAGCTCAGCCGCGACGAGCTTGCCATGGCGCGTCATCCCATGTACTTCGGTTCCGAACGTGCGGAACGCGAACTCGGCTACGCGCATCGCCCCGCCGATGCGGCCTTTGCCGATGCGCTCGCCTGGTTTGCGACCGAAGGGCGCTTGCGGCTTTCCGAAGATGCCCGGTTGAATTTCCCGCGCTCCCGGCCCGAGGAGTCGCCCCGATGAAGACGGGCACAAGCGTCGAAGCCGATTTCGAACTCCAGCGTTCGCTGCTCGCGGGCGTGTCGCGCACTTTTGCTCTCACTATTCCGACCTTGCCTGAACATTTGGAGCGGGTGGTTGGCAATGCCTATCTGCTCTGCCGCATCACCGATACCATCGAGGACGCCGCTGCGCTCGACGTGGGCGAAAAGCTCGATTTCTGTGAGCGTTTCATCGCCGTGGTCGCCGGCCGCGGAGACGCGAGCGCCTTTGCACGCGACTTTGCGCCGCGGCTCGCGGCGAATGCGAGCGCCGAGGAACGGCGCCTGATCGCGGAGACGCCGCGGGTGCTTGCGCTCACCACGAGTTTCAGCGCTGTCGAGCGGGACGCGATCGCCGAGTGCGTCGCCGTCATGGGCCGCGGCATGGCCGCCTTCCAGCGCCGGAAGAGTCTCGCTGGTCTCGCCGATCTTGCCGAGCATGCGCGCTATTGCTACGTAGTCGCGGGTTGCGTGGGCGAGATGCTGACCCGGCTCTTCCTCGAATACCGGCCCGATCTCGGCCCGCGCCGCGAAGAATTGATGCGTCTTGCGGTGTCCTTCGGGCAATGCCTGCAGATGACCAACATCCTCAAGGACTTCTGGGAGGACCGCGCGCACGGCGCCTGCTGGCTGCCGCGCAACGTATTCCTTGCCGAGGGACTCGATCTCGCCGCCGTGCATCCGGGCGACGAACGTTTCGCCCGCGGTTACCGGCGTCTGCTCGGACTTGCGCGTGCGCACGACGAAACGGCTCTCACCTATACGCTCGCCATTCCCGCACACGAAACCGGGTTGCGCAACTTCTGCCTGTGGGCGCTCTACATGGCGGTATTGACGCAGGACAAACTTCTCGCGCATCCCGGATTCGCACGTGGCGACGAGGTGAAGATCAGCCGCCGCAGCGTGCGCCTCACGGTTGCCTGGTGCCGCATGGCGGCGCGTTCGAACCTGCTGCTCAAGGTGAGCTTTGCGCTGCTCGCGCGTCGGCTTCCGCAAGCTTCGATCGGCGACATCGCATCGGGTGCGCCGACTCGCGGCGCCGGGCCCGAAACAGAAGTCGCCAGATGAGGTGCGACGGCACCGGTGCCGGCGTGGGCGCGGCGATCCACGCAACGCTTGATGCGGCCATCGCGCGCGCGCGCCAAGGATTGCTTGCGCATCAGCATAAAGACGGGCATTGGTGTTTCGAGTTCGAGGCCGACTGCACGATTCCCGCCGAGTACGTGCTGATGATGCACTACATGGACGAGATCGATCGCGAACTCGAGCAGCGTCTCGCGTGCTACCTGCGCTCGAAACAGCAGGAAGACGGCGGCTGGCCGCTTTACCCGGGCGGGGCGATGAACATTTCCTGCACGGTGAAGAGCTACTACGCGCTCAAACTCGTCGGCGACGACATCGAAGCGGATCACATGCGCCGCGCCCGCGAGGCGATTCTCGCAGCCGGCGGCGCGGCGCGAGCCAACGTATTCACGCGCATCATGCTCGCGCAATTCCGCCAGATTCCCTGGCGCGGCATCCCCTTTATTCCGGTGGAGCTGATG
>JBOIBN010000087.1:0-8277 GCA_050739575.1 Gammaproteobacteria bacterium | reverse complement strand
GCGTTCGCCACCCGTTGGTTATGGACCTATAATCACGAGCGGCCCAACATGGGCATCGGCGGGGTGACGCCCATGCAGAAGTTGGCCATGGCGGCCTAAACCCTACTTCTGGCTGCCGCTAATAATGAGGGGATTACCCAATCATGTCTGCTTCACCGTCGGCGATCTGGATGCCGAGGTTAGGAAGCTCGAAGCCAACGGCGTCCGGCTGCGGAACAAGGTGTTGGACTTCCATAACCGGAAACTGGTGTTTCTCTCCGGCCCGGAGGGCGTTACTGTAGAGTTGGCGCAGTGGAGCTGAAGCGCTGTCTGTCATCCTTCGAACGCCATCGTTCCGCCGCTTTTTGCGCGTCTCCGATCGTTTAACAAGCAGATTCACAGGCGTTCGGACGAGCACTGCATCGCTGGGTGCGAAAGGCGTACAATCCTCTTGTAAGCTCGTTTTCATGTGCCGGAACAACATTCGGTTCCAGTTCGTCGGCATTCGACAGGAGAAATTGTGCAGAATCAATTTGTTTGGGTCGATATTCCCGTCGCAAATCTCGACCGCGCGCTCAGGTTTTACTCCGCCGTTCTCGGCTCGGAAGTTACCATGCAATCGTTCTCCGGGGTCAATTTCGGCTTGTTGCCTCACGAGGAACAGAGTGTGTCAGGCTGTCTCGTCGAATCCAACGACAACAAGCCGTCCCAGACCGGCCCGCTGGTTTACCTGAATGTGGACGGCCGCATGGACATCGCACTTTCCGCAGTACGGGAAAACGACGGCAAGGTCGTCCAGAACAGCCACCAAATCGGCGAACACGGCTACCGCGCCGTCGTCATAGACTCCGAAGGAAACAAGGTCGCTCTTCATTCCGCCAAACCCTGACCCCCGTGCAGTGATTTACATTGGAAGCTGTCACTGCGGTGCGGTGCAGTTCGAAGTCGAGGCACCGGAACGCATCGAGTGTCTGAACTGCAACTGTTCCATCTGCACGAAGTCCGGCTACCTGCACCTCATCGTTCCGAAATCCGCGTTCTGGCTTTTGCAGGGCGCGGAGAATCTGACCAGCTATTCGTTCGGCACTTGCGTCGCCCGACACATGTTTTGCAAAACCTGCGGCGTCAAGTCCTTCTATATCCCGCGGTCGAATCCGGACGGCTACTCCGTCAACGTCCGCTGCCTTGAGCCGCAGCCGAAGGAATTGGTCGTCGAGCCTTTCGACGGGAAAAACTGGGAACGGCATGCGCTCGAACTGGAAGGTCTCAGCAATGAGGCATAGCTTTTAAGCAAAGTGCATAGAAGGAGCGATTAATGGCCACTTATACGGCAGAAGTTATCTGGCAGCGCAACGGCGCCGACTTCCTCGACAACCGCTACAGCAGAAAACATCTGCTCCGCTTCGACGGCGGACTGGAAGTTCCCGGTTCCTCGTCACCGCACGTGGTGCCCGTGCCGATGTCGGATGCGTCCGCGGTCGATCCCGAAGAGGCTTTCGTTGCGTCGCTTTCGAGTTGCCATATGCTCTGGTTTCTCGCCCTCGCCGCAAAACGCAAATTCTGCGTGGATCGCTATTTCGATTCCGCAACGGGCGTGATGGAGAAGACCGCGGCCGGAAAGATGGCGATGACGGTCGTCACCCTGAAGCCGGAAGCCGTCTTCTCCGGTGATCGCATTCCCACGCGCGAACAACTGGACACTCTTCACGACGAAGCCCACGAACAATGCTACATCGCAAACTCCGTTAAAACGGAAGTGCGATGCGAACCCGTCTACAAAGCACCTCAGTCTTTATATCGAGAGCGTCGATGAGAGTGCTTCCATGCACGGAATTCCAAGGGCGCCCTGTGCTATGCTCTTTCCCGAACAATCAGGAAAATAGAATATGAAATACCTTGGGCCAAAGAAGCTTAATCTTTCCCGCAACGCGGCATTATTCGCGTGCGTCTCGATACTATGCGTCGCATGCAGCAGCATGAACACACCACCCGCGCAGCAAAAGCCCACCCAGCAAAATACGACGCAACAAGAGCCGACCCCGGATAATGGGCAACAACTGGCCATACTCAATCACGGCTATGCAATGCTTTATGAAAAGGCCCAGGAATTCACAAAAATACACAAGCTGCTTTACGTCAAGATCAATACCAAGGCGGTGGGCGACTTCATGGATGCGCTCGATCAATACGGCGATACGATGCAAAAGCAGCTCGAAAAGATGGTCAAGCAATATCCGTCCCTGAGCCTGACGGATAACGGCTTGCCGGTGATCGAAGTAAAAAAACGCGCGGGCGTCTCGCATTACTATCTGATGCAGATGTTGCCGCTGGTGGGCAGATCGGGCAAGGACTTCGACCGCACGATCCTGCAAACCCAGAGCGAGGAACTCAATCAGGCGCGGTTTTACGCGCGCGCACTGCTCGACGAAGAACGCAACAGCAACCGCAAGCAAATGCTGCAAGGCATTCAACAGCATCTAGATCAACTGTATAACCAGGCCTTGTCTCTCTTGCAGAAAAATTATTATTCTTCCTGATCGTATCCGGCGTCCGGCGCAACGGGATACCGTAAAAAGGTAGCGAACACATCACCCGCAAGCTCAGGCTTGACGTCGTGCTAGCGGCGTTCGATAATCGCCCCACAGATGCTTCGGCGCCGCACCCCAGTGAAGCCGTCCCGCAAACCCTCCGTGCCGGATCAGGAACCTGAGCCCACCGACGAAGTTGCGCGGCAATGACGATTGCGTTCGGCGCCCGCCAACCCTGCGACGATTCCCGCGCGGAAATGGTCGGCCAGGTTTTCCCGTGCGCCAAGCGCGATAAACCCTGGATACTCGCGACGGCGATCTTGGGATCGAGCCTCGCGTTCATCGAAAGCTCGGTGGTCAACCTCGCGCTCCCCGCGATCCAGTCGAACCTCGGCGCAACGTCCACAAACCTGCAATGGGTGATCAACGCCTATCTGCTGGTGCTCGGCGCTTTCATGCTCATCGGCGGCGCGCTGGGGGACCGTTACGGCCTGCGGCGCATCTTCATGGCGGGCGCCGCAATTTTCGGCGCCGCCGCGCTCGCCTGCGCGTTCGCGCCATCGTTGCCGATCCTGACGATCGCACGATTAGTTCAGGGTTTAGGCGGCGCGCTGCTCGTGCCGACGAGCCTCGCACTGATCGCAAAGCATTTCGACGAAAACGAACGCGGCCGCGCAATCGGCACCTGGGCCGGCGCGTCGGCACTCACGACGGCACTCGGCCCGGTGATCGGCGGCTGGCTGGTGGACAGTTGGGGATGGCAGGCGGTGTTTCTTCTGATGGCGCCTTTCGCGGCGCTCACGCTACTGATCGCGTGGTGGCGCGTACCCCCGAGCCCGGCGAGCAACAAAACACGCCTCGATTATGTCGGTGCGCTGCTGCTCGTCGGCGCACTCGGCCTCCTGATCTATGCGCTCGCGAATCCCGGTTCGATGTCGCGGCGGCTGATACTGCTCGCCATCGCCGCCGTGCTGGGCGTAGCGTTCCTCTGGCGGGAATACCGCTTCAAGGCGCCGATGTTGCCGCTCGGCCTCTTCCGCTCGCGCGCGTTCAGCGGCACGAACCTGATGACGCTGCTGCTTTACTTTGCGCTAGGCGGCGCGCTGTATTTCCTGCCCTTCAACCTGATCCAGGTGCACGACTATTCCGCGTTGCAGGCCGGCGCCGCGTTTCTGCCGTTCACACTGATACTCGGATTCGGCTCGACCTTCGACGGCGGCCTGATCCGAAAATTCGACGCCCGCCTGATCCTGACCGTGGGGCCGCTCTTTACCGCGCTCGGCTTCATCGCCTTGGCGATTCCCGGCGTGCACGCCTCGTTCGTCACCGGCTTCCTGCCGGGTATCGTCATCATGAGCGTCGGCATGACACTCAGCGTCGCACCGCTCACAACGATCGTGATGAGTTCGGTAAGCGACACACAAGCCGGCGTCGCCTCCGGCGTCAACAACACGGCGGCGCGTCTTGCCGGCGTGCTCGCCGTAGCAATCCTGACCGCCGTCGCAGTCGCGCACTTCACGCCGTTACTCGGAACGCAATTGCACCAGCAAAACGTGCCCGCAATCATAGCAACCCAGTTGCACGCCCAGGCCTCCCGTCTCGCGGACCTCGCGCCGCCGCCCGACATATCCAAGCCGCTGGCTGCCGCCGTCAAAACCGCTGTCGCCAATGCCTACGTAAACACCTTTCGCGTACTCGTAATTATTTGTGCCATCCTCGCCGCACTGAGCGGCCTGATCGCGTGGCTCACCCTCGGCAAACGTACCTGACTTATTGTGCGTTGGATCACATAAATCAGAAAACGACAGCGCTAATGCGAGGCGTTCAGCACGAATAATCATGCGGCTGGGAAAGCGCGAGCGAGTTGCGCCAGGTATGCGGTAACATGAATAAACAGCATCGGCAACCAGCTACAGGCACGGAATTTATCTGATCCATGCGCACGACTCGACAAACAAGAAACGATGCACTCGGTGGACTCGGCGCACTTGCGCTCTCGGTCGGCGCGGCGGCTCTGCTGAACCCCCGCAAAAACAGCAGCACACAATCGAAGACATCCGCGGGCGGCCTTGCCAAACACTCCGATCAGCAAACGGTAGTCAAGGCGGCGCACCGCCTGAACCGCGCAGCGGGCTTAATCGCAACCTCCACCTTGCTGGACAGTGCGATCGAGCATTATCGCGGCTCGTTCCAGAACAAGGCGATGGTCACGCCGCTGATCGTCTCGGCGCTGACGCTCGCGGTTAGCGTGCACGGCACCGGCGACAAACGCCCGATTGCGCATAAGGTACGCAACCCGATCTATCTGGCGGCAGCGCTGACGGGGCTCGTCGGCACGGGCTTTCATGTGTACAACGTCGGCAAACGGCCGGGCGGCTTTTCCTGGCAGAATCTCTTCTACGGTTCGCCGCTCGGTGCGCCCGCCGCCGTCGCCCTCTCGGGACTGCTCGGCTATTACTCGGAGCGCTTGCGCGACAGCGAGTCCGTCAAGCCCCGCGTCTTCGGTATGCGTGCCGGCCGCGCGCTTGCGGCGCTCTCCAGCCTCGGCATGCTCGCGACTTCCGGTGAAGCGGGATTGCTGCACTTCCGCGGCGCCTTCCACGATCCGTTCATGTATTTGCCGGTAACGGTGCCGCCGGTGGCGGCGGTGCTGCTCGCCGAAACCGCGGGGAGCCATCCGAAGCCGCCGCGCCGCCTCACCCGCTGGTGGTTGCGCCTGACCGCATTCATCGGCTTTGCCGGCACCGGATTTCACATCTACGGCGTGCATCGCAACATGGGCGGCTGGCGCAACTGGCGCCAGAACGTGTTGAACGGACCGCCGATTCCAGCACCGCCGGGCTTCACCGGTCTCGCACTCGCCGGACTCGCAGCACTCGGCCTGCTGACGGAGCACGACGATGCCTGATCGCTATCCCGGTTACGACGTACTGGACAAGCGCGACACGCCCTCGTGGAACGAACCGACGCGCCGCGTGATCGACGCGCGCCTCGCAACCCCGAACAAGCCGCGTTTTTTCAATGAGCAGGAATGGCAGACGCTGATCGCAATCTGCAATCGCATCGTGCCGCAGCCGAGGGACCGCGCACCGGTTCCGCTTGCGGCGCTCGTCGATGGCAAGATGGCGGACAACGAACTCGACGGTTATCGTCAAGCCAGCATGCCGAAAATGCAGGAGGCCTGGCAACGCGGACTCGCCGCGCTGAATGCGGCGGCAGTTGCGAAGCACAATCATCGCTTCCACGCGCTTGCCGATTCGGAACAGGACGCACTGCTGAAGGCGATGCAAACCGGCAAGCTCGACGGCGCCGAATGGGGCGGCATGCCGGCGGACACGTTCTTCTCCGAGCGCGTCGCGCACGACATTCTCGCGGCCTACTATTCGCACCCGACATCCTGGAACGAAATCGGCTTTGGCGGTCCGGCCAGTCCGCGCGGCTATGTGCGGATGTACTACAACCGCCGCGATCCATGGGAAGCGGTGGAAGCCAAACCGGGCGAAGAAGCCAAAGCACGCAAGGCCAACGAACGTGTCGGATGACGCCCAGCGCACGCCGCGCGGCAAGGACCGTCGCGCACCCGATCCGATGCGGGTCGGCGGCTGGATGCCGATGCGGCAATTTGCCGAGAACGAGGACGTCGATTTCGTCATCGTCGGCACCGGCGCCGGCGGCGCCACGCTGGCGGCCAAGCTGGCCGAGGCCGGCTTCTCCGTCGTCGGTTTCGATGCCGGCGCGTGGTGGCGTCCGCTCGAGGAATTCGCATCCGACGAAACACACCAAAGCAAACTCTACTGGACCGACGAGCGTCTGTGCGACGGCGACAATCCGCTGACGCTCGGCAGCAACAACTGCGGCAAAGCCGTCGGCGGCTCGACCGTACACTTCGCGATGGTCTCGCTGCGTATGCGCCCCGAGCGGTTCAAGTCGCGCACGCTGCTCGGCTACGGCGTGGACTGGCCGCTCGACTGGCGCGAGATGTGGGACTACTACACCGAAGTCGAACAGGCGTTGAAAATCTCCGGGCCGGTGAGTTACCCGTGGGGACCGCCGCGGCCGCGCTATCCGTATCGTGCGCACGAAATCAATGCCGCCGGCTGGGTACTCGCGAAAGGCTGCGAGGCTATGGGCATCCGCTGGACGGAAACGCCGCTCGCCACCGTATCCGCTCCGCGCGGCCTCTCGCCTCCGTGCGTGTATCGCGGCTTCTGCGTGACGGGCTGCTCGACCAACGCCAAGCAGAGCGCGCTGATCACCTGGATTCCGCGTGCCGTAAAGGCCGGCGCCGAGATCCGCGATCTCGCAATGGTCGGTCGCATCGAAACCAACGATGCCGGACGCGCGACCGGCGTGCATTATTTCCGCGAAGGCGAATGGCGCTTCCAGCGCGCGCGCAACGTGGTGGTCGCGGGCTATGCGATCGAGACGCCGCGGCTGCTGTTGAACTCGGCGAACTCACGCTACCCCGATGGACTCGCGAACAGCACGGGACTGGTTGGCAAAAACCTTATGACGCAAACCAACCAGGGCGTCTTCGGCGTGATGGAAGACGAGATCCGCTGGTACAAGGGGCCGCCGTCCCTGACCATTACCGAACATTGGAACTACACCGATGAAGGCAAGGATTTCTTCGGCGGTTACGCCTACATGGCGCAAGGTCCGCTGCCGAAGACATGGGCCGCGACGCAGGCCGGCAATCGCGGCCTGTGGGGCGATGCCCTGCTGCGCGAAATGGAAAAATACAATCACCAGGCGGGATTCAAGATCGTCGGTGAAACATTGCCGCAGGAACGCAACCGCGTCACACTCGCGGACGAAAAGGATCAATACGGATTGCCTATCGCGCGCGTCACGTATTCGCTATGCGACAACGACAAGGCGCTGGTGAAGCACGCGGTCGATTTCATGTCGCAAAGCCTCGCCGCGGTCGGCGCCCGCGACATCTGGGCCGAGAAAGACGACACCTGCCACCTCGCCGGCACCGCGCGCATGGGCGACGATCCGCGCAGCAGCGTCGTCGATTCCGACTGCCGCTCGTGGGACATTCCCAATTTGTGGGTCTGCGACGGCTCCGTATTCCCGGTCGTCGGCGGCGTCAACCCGTCACTGACCATCCAGGCCATCGCCTGCCGCACCGCGGATCGGATCAGCGGAATGGCAGCCCGAGGTGAGCTTTGGTAACCAGAAAAGCGCCGCCGCTCACCCGCTGAGCACAGTCAAATCCCATCGAACCGCCGTCGCCGTGGCCTATTTAAATACGTTCCGCATACTTGTCATTATTTGCGGCATCCTCGCCGCACTGAGCGGCCTGATCGCCTGGCTCACCCTCGGCAAACGGAACACAACCACACCAAAATGACGCGAAGCGACTATACTTAGGTTATATGTCAATACGCCCTATTTAGACATCACATCTAAGCCTAGCTAGTTTTAGACTTAAAGGGAGTAGTTGAAATGGCAGTCAATCATCAGATCAAATGCATCAATAAGAGTGATCGCTACAATCCACATGAACGCATCACACACGTCGGCGGAATAAATACGGATGGCACTCGCTGGAAGCTGACGCAACCAGATGCCATCACCGGAATCGAGTCCGGCAAGTGGCAGTTTTGGGTTAGCGTCAACGGAAGTTCCGTGTGGGGATAGTTCCTACGGTTTAGTGGACACCCTGAACTAACTTTTGTCAGGAGTACACCATGCCCCAACCAGGCCCTCGAACCATTACGCGATACAGCCAGCAGTTCAAGGCGACTGCCGTTCGTCTGAG
>JBOIBN010000086.1:0-8283 GCA_050739575.1 Gammaproteobacteria bacterium | reverse complement strand
GTTTGCCGCTTTGTGTATATGCAGGGTTCACGTTTGCAGACGCTGCGCTGTGAAACGAACGGCCAGCACTTTCGGGAGCAGCAGGCTACCCAACTGGCAATGACGAATGCGTACTCCCAGAGGAGTCCGGATGGAACCTACTTTCTCAAGGGGGTGGCGACCGGCATGATACCGGTAGTAGTCGGCAACTGGGCGACCAACCACTGGGTCAATCCCGGCGCCATGCTGACGTTGCTCAAGAAGCTGCCGCCAGCCGATTCGAGCTATACCTTGCAGGTCACTGTCCATGGCAAGCCGGTGATCGAGTACGTGATCAAGAACGGCGAGCTGGTCGCCGTGCGCAAGACCTTGTACAAGAATCAAAAGCAGCACTGACGTCGCCGTCGGGTCTATCCAGCGTTGGCGACTCGGAGTTCCGTGAAGGGCTCAAGAAGCCTTACGTCCGCGCTCGCGTAAAATAGGGAACGATTCCCTTCGTTGACGGAGCGGTATGGCAGGCCGGGCCGAGGATGTTCCGGAACGTTTCCCTCATTTTGTTTTCGCGGACGAGGTATCCGTTCCCGAGGGGTTGCGCGCCGCGATCAACCGTGAGTTCCTGGCCGACGAGGCCGCCTGCGTCGAACGTCTGATCCCCGAGGCGCGATTCGAGCCGGTGGCGGCGCGGCGGGTAAGAGAGCGGGCACGCGCGCTGGTCGAGGTCGTACGCGCGAAAACCTCGGAACTGGGCGGGATCGAGGCGTTTCTGCAGCAGTACGATCTGTCTTCGGAGGAGGGCATCGTGCTTATGTGTCTCGCCGAGGCACTGATCCGCATTCCCGACGCCGAGACTGCCGACAAGCTCATCCGCGACAAGCTCGCGAGCGGAAGCTGGTCGGAGCGGCTCGGTCAGAGCCGATCGCTGTTCGTGAATGCGTCCACCTGGGGGCTCATGCTCACCGGACGGCTGGTGCGTCTGGACGAGGGCGTGGAAAACAATCCCGCCTCGTTCCTTGCACGCATGGCCCAACGCGCGGGCGAGCCGATCGTGCGTGCCGCGCTGCGCCAGGCCATGCGCATACTCGGACGCCAGTTCGTGATGGGGCGCACGATCAGGGAAGCACTTGGACGCGCCGGCGAAAGCGATAACCGGATTTTCCGCTACAGCTTCGACATGCTCGGCGAGGCCGCACTGACGGAGGCCGATGCCGGGCGTTATCACAAGGCATACAGCGAGGCGATCATCGCCATCGGCCACGCCCGCGGCGAAAGCGCGGATATTTGCGCGGCGCACGGTATTTCGATCAAGCTTTCGGCGCTTTATCCGCGTTACGAGATTGCGCGGCGCCGCGATGCGTTGCAAGCCCTGGTGCCGCGATTGAAGTCCCTTGCCGAAACAGCCAAGTCAGCGGGCATCGGTCTCACAGTGGACGCGGAGGAGGCGGTGCGCCTCGACCTTTCGCTCGACGTCATCGAAGCGGTGTATCGCGATTCCGCACTCGACGGCTACGAAGGGTTTGGACTCGCAGTGCAGGCCTATCAGAAGCGCGCGCCCGCCGTCATTGACTGGCTCGCGGCGCTGGCCGAGGAGATCGGCCGGCGCATTCCGGTGCGGCTCGTCAAGGGCGCGTATTGGGATACCGAAATCAAGTACGTCCAGATGGAAGGTCTCGACGGCTACCCGGTCTTTACCCGCAAAGTCAATACTGACGTGTGCTATCTCGCCTGCGCGAAACGCATGCTGGCCGCCGGTAAGCGCCTGTATCCGCAGTTCGCAACGCATAACGCCTACAGCATCGCCGCGCTCATTGAGTTTGCAGGCGATCGCTCGGGCTACGAATTCCAGCGGCTGCACGGCATGGGCGAAGCACTCTATGCACAGGTGCTCGGCGGCGCAGGCAAGGGTATCAACTGCCGTGTGTACGCCCCGGTCGGCGCGCACCGGGAATTGCTGCCGTATCTCGTGCGGCGGCTGCTCGAAAATGGCGCCAACACGTCCTTTGTGCACCGCATTGG
Source organism: Gammaproteobacteria bacterium (assembly GCA_050739575.1). Classification (GTDB taxonomy): domain Bacteria; phylum Pseudomonadota; class Gammaproteobacteria; order JAKDMP01; family JAKDMP01; genus JBOIBN01. The sequence goes on along the minus strand of JBOIBN010000086.1, from coordinate 6,291 downwards.
CGATGCCCGTGTGCCGATCGAGGACATCATCGGCGATCCCGTTACCGCCGCGGCGGCGAACGAAATCAAGGCGCATCCAAAGATTCCGTTGCCGCGTGATCTCTATGCGCCCGAGCGAAAGAATTCGCGCGGCATAAACCGCGCCGACCTTGCAGCGCTCGCAGAATTGCAGCGCGCGATGGAAGCGGCGCTTGCCGTGCGTTGGCGCGCCGCGCCGATCGTCGGCGGTGCCGAACGCAGCGGCCGTGCGCGAACGGTACCGGACCCGGCCGACAATCGGCGCATCGTGGGCGAGGTCGCCGATGCCGATGCCGCAGCGGTGACCGAGGCGATCGGCATTGCGCAGACGGCGCAGCCGCGTTGGGACGCGACGCCTGCTGAAGAGCGTGCGGCCATACTCGCACGCGCGGCCGATCTCCTCGAAGCGCGCATGCCGGAATTCATGGCGCTCTGCGTGCGCGAGGCGGGAAAGAGCATCCCCGACGGCGTCGCCGAGGTGTGCGAGGCGGTGGATCATCTGCGCTACAACGCCGCGCAGTGCATTCGCCAGTTCGCGAATCCGCTCGTGATGCCGGGACCGACCGGCGAGCATAACGAACTCCAGTTGCACGGACGTGGCGTGTTTGTCTGCATCAGCCCGTGGAACTTTCCGGTCGCGATTTTTCTGGCGCAGATCAGCGCGGCCCTTGTGGCCGGCAATGCCGTGATCGCGAAACCCGCCGAACAGACGTCGTTGATCGGTTATCGCGCCGTGAAGCTGTTGCACGAGGCGGGTGTGCCGGGCGACGTGCTGCACTTCCTGCCCGGCGACGGTCCTTCGGTCGGCCACGCTGCGGTCGGCGATCCGCGCATCGCCGGCGTCGCCTTCACCGGCTCCACCGAGACTGCACGTGCGATCAACCGCGCGCTCGCCGAACGCGAGGGCCCGCTTGCGATCCTGATTGCCGAAACGGGCGGTCAGAATGCAATGATCGTGGACAGTTCGGCGTTGCCCGAACAGGTCGTGCTCGACATCGTCGGCTCCGCATTTCTGAGTGCGGGCCAGCGTTGCTCGGCCTTGCGCGTGCTCTGCGTGCAGGAGGAAATCGCGCCCCGGGTGCTGGAAATCCTCGCCGGCTACATGGAAACGCTCACGATCGGCGATCCAGGGCTGATCGCAACCGATATCGGCCCGGTGATAGATCACGACGCGCGCAAAATACTCGATGCTCATGTCGAAGTCATCTCGGCTAAGGGTAAGGTGATTGCTCGCGTGCCGCTTTCTGAGGCCTGTGCCAACGGCAGTTTCGTGGCGCCACTCGCGGTCGAAATCGAGGACATAGACGTGCTTGAGCGCGAAGTGTTCGGCCCTATCCTCCATGTCGTGCGCTATCGCTCGCGCGATCTGGAACAGTTGGTCGAGGCGATCAATGCGACCGGCTACGGACTTACCTTCGGCGTGCACAGCCGGATCGAGGGCGAAGCCGAATGGCTGACCGCCCGCGTGGGTGCAGGCAACTGCTACGTGAACCGCAACATGGTTGGTGCGGTGGTCGGCGTGCAGCCCTTCGGCGGTCAGGGACTTTCCGGCACCGGACCGAAGGCGGGCGGCCCGCATTACCTCGCGCGCTTCGCCGTCGAAAAAACCGTGACGATCAACACCGCGGCTGTCGGCGGTAACGCCAGCCTTCTGGCCATGGCAGAGTAGTCCGGCCGCCGTTCATCTAAAGAACCTCCGATTTACTCAGAGGTTCCGTGTGGTGCACGGATGTACCGCCGCGAATCGAACACGTACGTGCTCGATTCGACGCAAGACGAGTCCGGACAGGTTCTGGACTCGTCGCCTTTGAGCAATTCACGGACGAATTGATCAGAGTTTGTCTAACCCTTCGCAAGAGTCGGGGACGTTTCCGGCTTCCTTTTTTTTTTGCCGTACGGTAGCTTGCGTGATGCACACTTCCGATTTCGATTACGAATTGCCACCCCGGCTGATCGCGCAGCATCCGCTGGCCGAGCGATCGGCGAGCCGCCTGTTGGTGCTTGACGGCGCGGACGGTACGATCGAAGATCGGCAAATGCGCGAACTGCCCGCGCTGCTCGCGGCGGGCGATCTCCTGGTATTCAACGACACGCGGGTGATTCCCGCCCGGCTCTTTGCGGTCAAGCCGACCGGAGGGCGGGTGGAACTGTTGATCGAGCGCCTGACCGGAGAGTGCAGCGCCCTCGTTCAGGCCCGTTCCGCCAAGCCGCTGCGTGAAGGTCAACGGCTGGCGGTGGAAGGCGGCGGCGAGCTTCGTGTTCAGGGGCGAGATGATGCATTCTTTGTCGTGGAAAGCGCGGGCGAACCCTTGCTCACGCTTCTTGCCCGCGGCGGTCATGTACCGCTGCCGCCTTATATAAGACGCGCGGACGAACCCGAGGATCGTGACCGCTATCAGAGTATTTTCGCCCGTGTGCCGGGCGCGGTGGCAGCGCCGACCGCGAGCCTGCATTTCGATGCTCCGTTGCTTGCCGCGCTAGCTGAACGCGGCGTCGCGACGGCGCGGATCACGCTGCACGTCGGCTCTGGGACTTTCCAGCCCGTCCGTGAGGAGGATCCGTTCGCCCACCATATCCATAGAGAATGGTGCGAGGTGCCGCCCGAGACAGTGGAGGCAATCGCGGCGGCGCATTCAAGGGGCGCGCGGGTGATCGCCGTGGGTACGACGGTGGTGCGCAGCCTCGAAACGGCGGCGGCCGGCGGGATGCTTGCACCCTATGTCGGCGAGACGGCGCTTTATATACTGCCCGGCAGCCGGTTCCGGATCGTGGATGCCTTGGTGACCAATTTTCATCTGCCGCGCTCGACATTATTGATGCTGGTCTGCGCCGCCGCCGGGCGCGAGCGGGTGCTCGTGGCGTATCGTCACGCCGTCGCCGAGAACTACCGTTTCTACAGCTACGGCGACGCCATGTTCGTAAGCGTAAGCCCAGTGGCCCGCGGTTGATGCGCTTCGAATTGTCGACGACCGACGGGGCCGCGCGCGCAGGACAGCTCGTTTTCGACCGCGGTACGGTGGCGACGCCGGCCTTCATGCCAGTCGGAACCGCCGGGACCGTCAAGGCGATGACGCCCGAAGAATTGCGCACGATCGGCGTCGAGATCATTCTCGGCAACACGTTTCATCTTATGCTCCGCCCGGGCGTCGAGATCATCCGTGCGCACGGCGGACTGCACGCGTTCATGCATTGGGAAGGTCCCATCCTTACTGATTCCGGCGGTTTCCAGGTCTGGAGCCTCGCCGCGCTGCGCAAACTGAGCCCGGCGGGCGTGACTTTCCGCTCGCCGGTGGACGGTGCCGAGGTGTTTCTGGGGCCGGAGGAATCCATTGCCGTGCAGCATGCGTTCGGTGCGGATGTCGCGATGATCTTCGACGAATGCACGCCGTATCCGGCGAACGAGGGCGAGGCCGCCGAATCGATGCGCCTTTCGCTCGGCTGGGCCGAACGCTCGCGCGCCGCGCACGGCGATCATCCGGGCGCCTTGTTCGGCATCGTGCAGGGCGGAATGTATCCCTCGCTCCGCGAGGAAAGCCTCGCGGGACTCACGGCCATCGGCTTCGACGGCTATGCGCTGGGCGGACTGTCGGTCGGCGAGCCGCCCGTCGAACGCGAGCAGGTGCTCAACGCTCTGGAGCCGCTGCTGCCGCGGGACCGTCCGCGCTATCTCATGGGCGTGGGCAAACCGGAGGACCTCGTCGCCGCGGTCGCCCGCGGCATGGATCTGTTCGACTGCGTGCTGCCGACCCGCAATGCCCGCAATGGCCAGCTGTTCACCCGCCGCGGCGAAATCCGGCTGAGGAACACGCGCTACCGGTCCGAAACCGGGCCGCCTGACCCAAACTGCGGCTGCTACACCTGTCGTCACTATAGCCTCGCCTATCTGCGTCACCTCAAGGACACCAACGAGATACTCGGCGCGAGGCTCGCGACCGGACACAACCTTTTTTACTTCCAGGAACTGATGGCCGGCATGCGCGGGGCGATCAAGGAGGGCCGGTTTACGGACTGGTGCCGGAAATTTCATACCGAAAGGGCCACGCTGCCCGATCTTATGCCATAATGTAAAGATTGTGTCCTGTCTGACTTACCAGAGGTTTGGCGCATGCAGTTTCTGATTCCAGATGCTTTGGCCGCGGCGGCTCCGGCGAGCGGGGCAAGTGGTTCCCCGGCCGGCAATTACGGGTTCATCATCATCATTGTGATTTTTTTCGCGGCGATGTATTTTTTCATGATCCGTCCGCAGCAGAAACGTCAGAAGCAGCACCGGCAGATGGTCGACCAGCTCGCAGCCGGCGACGAAGTCGTCACTAGCGGTGGCATGCTCGGCAAGGTCACGCAGGTGAGCGAACAGTTCATTGGCGTGGAGGTGGCCAAGGGCGTCGAGGTAAGAATCCAGAAGAACGCCGTCGGTACGGTGTTGCCCAAAGGCACGATCAAGCACGGCTGAAGGTTCGAAGGGAATGACAAAAACGCTGCGGAAGCTTGAGCGCCGCGGGAGGGATGGTGCCGCATGAACCGTTACCCGCTGTGGAAAAATCTGCTGGTCATTGGAGTCGTCCTGTTCGGTCTCGTGTTCGCCATGGCGAACGTCTTCGGCGAAGCGCCGGCCGTGCAAATCACCGAGATCAATTCGAACACACTCTCCCCGGGCAGCCTCGATAAGACCATCGCAGCGCTCAACGAGGCCGGCATCCCCTACGTAGGAAAGACCGACGATCCCGACAAAGCCATCATCACCTTTGCCGACACGGGCACCCAACTTCGTGCCAATGGCGTGATCGCACAGGCGCTCGGCGACAACTATTCCGTCGCGATGAACCTCGTTCCCCGTACGCCCAGGTGGATGCAGAGTCTCGGCCTGCAACCGATGGCAAAGGGACTCGATCTCGTCGGCGGTATCTATTTCCGCTTGCAGGTGGATCTCAAGGCCGCCGTCAACCAGATGCTGGAAAGCCAGCTTCACGACATCCAGGGTTCACTGCGCGACGCCAACGTACGCTACAGCACGGCCAGTCAGGACAACGAGGCGCTCGTCTTCACGTTTCCCGACATCGCGGCGCGTTCCGGGGGCGAACAGATCATCCGTAAAGGTTATCCCGATTCCACCTTTACCGGCTACGAGGTGAAGAATCAGGCGATGCTGCGCGTTACCCCGTCGCCCACGCGGCTGCAGCAGGTGCGGGATCTCGCCGTGGACGAGAACGTGGCGGCCTTGCGCCGGCGCGTCAACGAACTCGGCGTCGCCGAACCTATCGTTCAGCGCGAAGGCCAGAATTACGTGATCGTGGAGTTGCCGGGCCTTCAGAATGCGGCTCGCGCCAAGCAGCAGCTCGGCGACACTGCGACCGTGCAGTTCCGCCTCGTGTATCCGGGCGCCGATCCCCTCGAAGCCAAGCGCACCGGCCACATTCCACTCGATGCCCAGCTCTACTCCAACGTTGAGAACGGAGCGAACCAGCCGATCCTGCTCAAACGCGAGATTGTGGCAGCGGGCCCGGAAATCACCGACGCGACTTCCGGCTTCGATCAGCAAAGCGGCAGCCCGTCCGTCAACGTCACCCTCGATTCCGCCGGCGCCGCGCGCATGGGCGACGTCACGCGGCACAATCTCGGCAAACCCATGGCGGTGCTCTACATCCAGAACCGCACCGAAACGAAGCAGGTCAACGGCAAGCCGGTGCAGGTCACCAAGCAGATCCAGCAGGTGATCAACGTCGCCACCATCCGCGGCGTTTTCTCGAGCAGCTTCCAGATCACCGGCCTTGGCCAGCAGGAGGCGCAGTCGCTCGCGCTGACTTTGCGCACGCCGCTCGCCGCCCCGGTCACCATCGTCGAGGAGAGCACCATCGGCCCGAGCCTCGGCCAGCAGAATATCCGCCTGGGCTTCATGGCGGTGGTGCTCGGATTCATTCTGGTCGTGGTCGGCATGGCGATCTATTACAAGGCCTTTGGCCTCATCGCCGATGTTGCGCTGATCATGAACCTGATCCTGATCGTCGCCCTGCTGTCGCTGCTGCGGGCGACGCTCACACTGCCCGGCATTGCCGGCATCGTGCTCACCGTCGGCATGGCGGTGGACGCCAACGTGCTGATTTATGAACGCATACGCGAGGAACTCCGAATCGGGTCCTCGCCGCAGGCGGCGATCCAGGCCGGCTACGAACGCGCGATGGGCACGATCGTGGACTCCAACATCACCACGTTGATAGCGGGACTCGTGCTGTTCGCGATCGGCACCGGTCCGATACAGGGTTTCGCCATCACCCTCTC
>JBOIBN010000085.1:0-8556 GCA_050739575.1 Gammaproteobacteria bacterium | reverse complement strand
AAGGCGCGCACCGGCGAATTCACCCCACCGGCCAATACCGCCCGCGCCCGCTCGAATTCGTTCATGGATTGTGATGAAATACCGGATTCACTGCCTATTGTAGAATTGGCGCGTGTCTACGACTTTCCCGTACCGGCAGTGCGCAGGTGCAAAAGAAGTCGCGATAGATTGCGGCCGCCGAGTATCAATGCGGTACCGAACAGACAGCGCAAGACATAAGTCGCAAAGCTGTTCCACGCAAACGGTTCGCCAGCCCACTTGGGGTTGGCGGCGGTCATTAAGGCAAAGGCACCCGTGCTCACAAGATCAATCACACCAAAAATTAGAATCCAGACACCCACGACGACGAAGGCGCCATGAGTCAAGCGCTCGATATCCATACTGGACAGATCCACGCTCGGACTCGTTCCACGAGAAGCCAGACGAGCCAGGCGAGGCGCCAACCACCAGAGCAGGAGCGCCGTGATTATCGGGATGCTCCATAGTAAAACCGCATACCCGCCTACGACAATCGGCAGCGCGTAGTTCGAGTCCATATTGTGCAGTCCCGCAATGAGAAAATACACGACGTTGGTCAGGTCCACACAAGCGTAGGCTGCGATAATCACGGCTGCGACTCGCAACGCCAGTGTCGTCAGTTGTTCGGCCTTCATGTTTGCAACTCCCGCAGAAGTCCCCTTCGGTGATTATAGGCCGTGACGAGCGATGAACTCGCGCGTCGCACGTTCGATGTCGGGTGCGGAAAAGACGGACGAAATGACGGCGAGTATGTCGGCGCCGGCGGCAAGAACCGGCGCGGCGTTGTCGAGCGTGATGCCACCGATGGCGCAGATCGGCACGGCGAGTTCGCGTTTTGCCGCCGCAAGCAATTCGAGCGGCGCGTGCATGGCGTCGGGTTTGGTGGGCGAGGGATAGATGCTGCCGAAGGCGACGTAATCGGCGCCGGCTGCGACGGCATCGCGAGCCAGTTGCAGCGAGTCGTAACAGGAAACGCCAATGATTGCTTCGTCGCCGAGCAGTCGGCGTGCTTCGACGATGTCCGGATCATCTTTGCCGAGATGGACGCCATCGGCTTCGGCAGCGGCGGCCGACGCGGGATCGTCATTTACGATCAGCCGCGCATTGTGCGCCCGGGTGAGCACACGCAAGCCGCGGGCTTCGCTTTCGTGCCTTACAGCATCCGCACCTTTGTCGCGGTATTGAACAAGACGTGCGCCGCCTGCAAGCGCGGCGGCGACGGCCGTTTGCAAACGTTCGCCAAGATGCTCGTCGGTGAGCACGTACAAGCCGTGCAAACCTCGCCTGCCCATATTTTTCATGGCGTTTTCTGGACAAGAATCGCGGCGGGGACCGCCGCTCCTGCAAAACCCACGGAAATGCCGGGGGCGCTCACCACCTTCTTGGCACCGCTTGACCTTTGCCGGGTGTGAACGCCTTCGCGATGGCGCGCTCCATAAAACGGCCGGCGGTCTCGATCGCATCCAAAAGCGCGTCGCCCATGGCGATGCGTGCGGCGATCGCGGTAGCGAAGGTACAGCCGCTGCCGTGAAAGACGCCAAGCCGTCGCGGCCCGCTGCGGATCAGGCGAATGCCGGCCGCCGTGTGCAGTTCGTGCACGATCTCCGCGCTGCGGCCGTCGCCGTCCGTCACCAGGCAGGCGGGAAGGCCGAGGGCGACAAGTTCGGCGGCGCCATCGCCCGGCGCGAGCGCGGCGAGTTCCACGCGGTTGGGCGTCGCAATCAGGCTGCGCGGCAGAATGCGTTCGCGATAGACCTCGATGAGTTCGGAATCGGCGAGTGCGCCGCCGCCACTCGCGACCAGAACCGGATCGGTGATCACCGGCAACCCGGGATGCCGTTCGAGCAATGCCGCCACGGCCTTCCCGATTGCGGCCGTGCCGAGGGCGCCAAGCTTGATCGCTGCAATCGGCATGTCGGCGAGCACGCCCTCGGCCTGGGCGACGACAAATGCCACATCCAGCGCTTCACTGCAGCGCACGTCGCGCGTGTCCTGGACCGTGATCAGGCTCGCGACCGGCGCCGGATGGACCCCGAGCGCGGTCGCGGTCTGGATGTCGGCCGCGAGACCCGCCCCCCCCGAGGGGTCGAGCCCGGCGATTACGAGCAGCGGCGGGCGCTTCATGGATGCACGGTCCTCATGCGAAAATAATGCGTCATCGGCTCAAATTCGATCCAAGAGTGGAATATCGCAAGTACATGTGCGTCGTCTGCGGCTACATCTATGATGAGGCCGAAGGCGATCCCCTCGGCGGAGTGGCTCCGGGCACCCGCTGGGAAGACATCCCAATCACTTGGAGCTGCCCGGACTGCGGTGCCCCCAAAGAAGACTTCGAGATGGTGGAATTATGAACCAGATCCTCCTGCCCGGAATGATGCGAGGCGTAAGGGATAGCGAGCGTTAGAGCACACTGACACGCTGAGTAGCGCTGCCTGTATTACGTGTGATTGTTCACCCTCGCCGATCTTCTCCCCCATCCGGATGAAGGCAAGTCTTTTATCCTCACGCCTTATCCCTCACCGGTTCGCAAGGCTGCGGCGATTCGTCCAAGCGCAACGTCAAGCGTCGCGCGCGGGCAGGCAAAGTTGAGCCGGGCGAAGCCGGGTGCGCCGAAATCTGCGCCGTCCGAGAGCCCGACCCCGTGACGCACAAAATGACGCACGGGTTCCTCGATTCCACTGTCGCGTAAGTCCATCCAGTAAAGATAGGTTCCCTCGGGCGGCGCCGCTCCGACGGCCGGGAGCGCGGCTAGCGCTTCGGTGACGCGGTCTCGGTTGGCGCGCAGGTAGCGGATCAGTGCCGCGTGCCAGTTCCAGCCATCGGTATAGGCGGCTTCGGCGGCGGCGTAGGCAAGCGCGTTGACGTAGGGCAGGATGCCGTCGATCGCAGAGCGGAACCGGCGCCGTAATTGTGCATCGGGAATGACTGCGTAGGCGAAGCCAAGTCCGGCGAGATTGAAGGTTTTCGAGGGCGATAGAAGCGTAATCGTGCGCGCCGCGAGTTCCGGTGCCACCGCAGCGAGCGGGCGATGTTGAAGCCCCGGTTCGAGCACGAGATCGGCATGCACTTCATCGGAAACGATCAGGACGTCATGGCGCAGCGCGCGCTCGGCGAGCGCCACGAGTTCCGGTTCTGTAAACACCCGCCCGAGCGGATTATGCGGATTGCAGAAGAGAAATAATTTGCCGCGATCCGCGAACGACCGTTCGAGCCGATCGAGATCGAGCACGGCGCGTTCCGACTCCGTGTCGAACGGAACTTCGGAGAGCTGGCGTCCCATGTTGACGGGCGCAGCCAGAAAGGGCGGATAAATTGGCGTCGTCGTGACGACCGCGTTCTCACGCGCGATGAGCCGGCAGGCGGCGTTAAGCGCCGGCACCGCGCCCGGCAGCCAAACCAGCCACTCGCGCTCGATTGTCCAAGCGTAATGTTCGTCCACATGCGCAAGCACGGCCTCGACGAGCGACTCCGAGACGTGCGTGTAGCCGAACACGCCGTGGCGGACACGATTGGCAAGCGCTTCAATGACGGGGGCCGGCGCCGGGAAGTCCATGTCGGCGACCCACAATGGCAGCACGTCACGGCCGCCATAGCGGTCCCACTTGACGCTCGCCGTGCCACGCCGGTCGGGCACGTGATCGAAATCATTGCCTTTCATCTCGTCAGTCTTTCCAGTCTGTGTATTCAAACGCAGAGCACGCAGAGATCGCTGAGCTTGCCTGGAAAATCGCCCGTTGGCCGAGATGGTTGCGGCGCATAGTCCGGATTCGGCCGAGTTCCGATCCAAGCCGAATTTGCATTCTTGACTCGGCGTGTTCCGTGATCTCTGCGGTTAGCTGCGCATGCCCAAAACGCGTGCGCAGAAGGTCAATCGTGTTCGATCGCCTCGAAGAGCTCGCTCACGACGTCGCCGCGGCGCGAGTAGAGATGCTCGTGCCGCTGTTCTTCGATCCAGTCGTCGCGCTCCTCCGACGTATCGAACCAGCGGGTCGCCGCCCAGTCCGGCCCCAGCAGGTGTTCGGCCCGCATGGGATCGTCCTCGGGCATGGTGATTTTGACGCCGAATTTCTTCATTGCAGACCGCTCCATAGTCGTGAAGATTCTAGCATTGAGGGACTAATCCATGGCTGCCGCCACGTCACCTGCAGTTTCGGAGTCGGGGCCGAAGCGGTAACGCATCGCCATCGCAAAGGGGACCATCAACAACATGAGCGCGGACATCAGCAGGAAGTCGTCGTTGTAGGCGATCATCGTCGCCTGACGGGTGATTTCGCCGTTCAGGATGCCTAACGCCTCGAGCCGAGGCATGGGAACCTTGTGCAGGAACTCCGTGAGCGCCGAATTGAACGGATTCATGCTCTCGGCGATCGCCGCGTGATTCTCCTGGACGTTGCGGCTGAGCAGCGTGAACACGATGGAGATGCCGATGCTCGAACCAATGTTGCGGATCAGGTTGAAGATCGGCGTCGCCTCGTTCCTGAGTTGCGGGGGCAAGGTCGAAAACGCCACGGTGGTGAGCGGCACGAAAACCAGGCCGAGGCCGATGCCCTGCACGAAGCCGGTCCAGACGATGAAGAAGTCGTCAATCTGGAGATAAAGCCGGCTGAGTTCGTAGAGCGCAAAGACGTTGATCAGCAGCCCCGCGACAATGAGCGCCCGTGGGTCCACGCGTGTGATCAATCGGCCGACGAGGACTGCCGCCAGCAGCGCCCCGATGCCGCGCGGCGCGAGGATCAACCCGGTCGTGAACACTGGATAGTTCAGCAGTTCCTGCATCATGGGCGGCAGCAGCGAGAGCGTCGCAAGCAGCGCCATACCGATGGCCAGCATCATCAGGTTGCCGAGCGCGAAATTGCGGTCGCGGAACAGACGCATGCTCACAAACGGTTGCTTCTTCAGACTCGCATACCAAGGGTAGATCCACAGCATGACGAAAGCGGTGGCCGCCGCGAACACGATCTCGGTCGAGGAAAACCAGTTTTTGGCGCTACCGCGATCGAACGTGAATTGCAGCGCGCCTACGCCGAGGCTGAGGATGATGAATCCGAGCATGTCGAAGTTGCGTGTCTTGCCGTGCGGACGCACCGGCAGGAAGTTCCAGATCATGAGAAAGGTGATCAGGCCGAGTGGCACGTTGATGAAAAAATTCCAGCGCCAACTGTAAAATTCGGTGATGTAGCCGCCGACGGTCGGTCCGAGCACCGGTCCGACCAGTATGCCCATGACGAAGATCGCCATCGCCGTGCCGTGCCGCTCGCGCGGATACGTGTCGAGCAAAATCGCCTGTGCGAGCGGCGTGAAGGCGGCGCCGAGTATGCCCTGGAAAATGCGGGCGAGCACCACCTCCGTGAGGCTGGTCGAGGCGCCCACCATGAAGGAGAAAAAGGCGAATCCGGCGACGCTGACCAGCAGCACGTTGCGCCGCCCGTAGCGTTCGGCGAGCCAACCCATCAGCGGCGTTGCCACCGCCGAAGCCACGATGTAGGAGGTGAGCACCCACTTGATGCTGTCGAGATCGGTCGAGAAGCTGCCCTGCATGTGCGGTATCGCGACGTTGGCGATCGTCATGTCGAGCACCTGCATCAGCGCCGCGAGCATCACCGCGAAGGTGATGGGACCGCGGTGCAGATGCTGGCCGTGGTCGAGGTTCATTGCCCCTGCTGGTGATTCTTGTGTCCGCCCACGTAAACGGTTACTTCCGCACTCATGCCTACGCTCAATTCTGGTCCCGACTGGCCGGGGTCGAGCGCGATGCGCACCGGGATGCGTTGGACGACCTTGACCCAGTTGCCGGTCGCATTCTGCGGCGGCAGCAGCGCGAAGGACTCGCCGGAGCCGGGGCTGATGCTCGCTACGTGCGCCTTCCAGGTTTTGCCCGGATACGCGTCCACGCTCACCGTGACCGGCTGGCCCGGGTGCATGTGCGTGAGCTGGGTCTCCTTGAAATTGGCCTTGATCCAGAAAACGGCCGTCTCGACCAGCGGCAACGCAGGCGAACCGGCCGAGAGCACATCGCCGGGGCGCACCGTCACGGAACCGGCAATGCCCTGCGCCGGTGCGCGCACGACGGTATAAGAAAGATCGAGCTTCGCCTTTGCCAGCGCGGCCGCCGCCGCTTTGTAATCGGGGTTCTCATTCACCGGCTGCTCGGGATTGCCCCCGAGGCGCGCGAGTAACTGATCGCGCTGTGCCTGAAGTGCCGTGACCTTGTGCTGCGCCTGTTCGAGTTGAGTGTTCACCGCGTCAAGCTTGGCGTTGGTAATCACGTTCTTCCGGGCCAGCGGACCCTGGCGTTTGACCTCGCGGCCGAGATACGCGACCTCGGATTGGGCGCCCGCGATCTGGGCAGTGAATGCCTGGTACTGGGCTTCGAGTGCACGCACCTGGGCGCCGGCGGCGGTCAGTCTGGCCTGTGCCGCCTCGTAGGCCGCTTCGTAGGGCGCGGAATCGAGACGCAGCAGCACGTCGCCCTTTGCGACCCGTTGGTTCTCATGCACCGGAACAGCGGCCACCCGGCCCGGAATTTGAGGGCTGATCGTGACCGTATTGGCCTGCACATAGGCATCGTCGGTGCTCTCGTAACCCTTGTGGCTGAGGTAATACCAAAGGCCGCCGACGATCAGCGCGACGGGCCCCAGGATCATCAGGGCAATGCGCAGTCGCCGTACCCATGGGCGCGGTTGGCTTTTTTCTTCGTTGTCCGCCATGAGGGCCCCGAAAATGGACTTGACGGTCTAGTTTAAGACGTGGGCCGCCTATCAGTCAATTGGTTTGCCTGTATTGCAAGGGTCTCGAAGAGTCTTTAGAATGGACTGGACCGTCCAGTCCAGAGGAAGCATGACCTTAACCCGGCTGCTGTGCGCGGCAACAATCGTTCTGGCATTCGCGATTCCCGCCGCGCGGGCCGAAACGCTGGATCAGGCGCTCGCCTACGCCTATCAGCACAATCCGCTCCTGCGTGCGGCCCGCGCCAGCCAGACGGCCGCCGAAAGCGACGTGCGCGCCGCCGAGGGTGGATGGTATCCGCAACTCGGTCTGACCGGCGGTGTTTCGCGCGACAACGAAACCGGTGAGATCACCTTCTTTCCCCAACCGACCGAGTTCGACGCGGATCTCAACCAGAGCCGGATCGCGTTGCGCGTCGAGCAGCCCCTTTACCAGGGCGGACGCGTCTCCTCTGATGTCGCCGCCAACAAAAACAACGCCTCGGCCGCGCATGCCGACACCCGGGCGGAGGAAGCAAACGTCCTGCTCGCCGCCGTCCAAGCCTATCTCGGCGTGGTCACGGCCCAAGCCGTGCTCAAGGTGCAGAACGAAAACGTCGAAGTGCTCGGCCGACAAGTGAAAGCAGCGAAGCAATCGCTCGCCTACGGCGAAGGCACTCGGACCGACGTGGCGCAGGCCCAATCGCGTCTCCAAGGCGCGATCGCCGCGCGGATTCAGGCCAATGCCGCGCTCGCCGAAAGCCGCGCGCGTTACCAAGCCATCATCGGCCGGGAACCGGGGGCCCTTACATTGCCCAACATCGTTCCAGCCTTACCCGTCAGCCTCGATCAGGCGGAAACGCTCGCCACCCAGAATTATTCCGTGGTCGCGGCGCGCTTTGCAGCCATGGCGGCGGCGGATCAGGCCGACGCCGCGCACAATGCACTTTATCCCGAGGTGGGGCTCTACGCGGAAATCAACCGTCAGGTGAACCCGCAATACGGATTCTCGAACCTTACCGATCGTGTCGTCGGCGTGGATGTCAGCATTCCCATCTGGGAAGGGGGCTCGTTACGCGCGCGCAGCGCGGCGGCACAGGCGCGCGCCGACTCGGCTTCTCTCCAGGCCCGGTCCGTTGAGGATCAAGCCCGCGCCGAGGCAGCTGGTGCCTGGCAGGACTATGCCGCAGCGCATTCGGCGATCGACGCGATCCGGGCCCAGCTAGACGCCGCACGCATCGCCTACGACGGTGTCGATGCTGAACACCGGCACGGCGAACGCACGCTGCTCGACGTGCTGAACGCGGCGCAGGAAGTGCGCAATGCCGAGGTGGCACTGGTGCGCGCCCAGCGCGACGACATCCTTGCCGGCTATGCCCTTCTCGCAACCACAGGCGGTCTCTCGGGCGCCGCTCTGCACCTGCCGGTCGCCAACGCCACAGGAAGCAGCCCGTGAACGCAACCGAAGAAAACGGGTTCCGCTCGAAGCGCACCGACATCCTGACAGCGGCCCGCGACATGTTCATGCGCGAGAGCTACGCGATGGCGAGTATGGAATCCATCGCGCGGGAGGCAGGAGTTTCCAAGCAAACCGTCTACAACCAATTCGGCAGCAAGGAAGATCTCTTCCGCGCCATCGTGCAGCGCCACTGCGAAGGTTTGAGCGCGGCGTTCGGTGAAGAATTCCGTTACCACGGCGACGAACCTGGGCGCCTGCTCACCGTCTTCGGCGAGCGCGTACTCGAGATCATGCTCTCGAAGGAAACCATGGAGCTGCACCGGCTATTGCAAGCCGAAGGCCGGCATCATCCGGAGCTTGCCGAGATTTTCTACC
>JBOIBN010000084.1:0-8606 GCA_050739575.1 Gammaproteobacteria bacterium | reverse complement strand
ACCAAATGGCCGAGCGTCCGCGTGACACCTTCGCGGCGCACGCCGAGCATGAGAGCGATCAGATCGTGGGTCATGTGCACCTCGTTGGAAGGCAGCCGGTCAATGCTTCGCAGCAGCCAGCAACAGATCTGCTCATCCACCGAGTGATGACGGTTGCATACGGCGGTCTGGGATATCTGGGTCACGTAAGCCAGGGTGTAGCGGAGCAACACATCCTGCAATGTGCCCCCGCGATGGAACTCACGATTGATCGCGTCTGCGCCCATGCGGTAGGAATGGCCGGCATGCTGTACAACGGTGTCGTTCGGCGTCGTTTCTCCGCCCATGAACAGCGAAATCCCCGCCATGCCCTCGCAACCGATCACGCCGACTTCGGTCGAGTCGCCGTTTTTCATCAGGTAAATCATTGAAATGATCGCATCCAGGGGAAAGTAAACGTGATGCATCGGCTGGCCCGATCTGTGAAGAACCTCTGCGAGCCGCAAGGGATACGGTTCGAGTTGCGGCAGTATCCTTTCGTAATCAGCCGAGGGCAGCGCGGCCAGCGGCGGTTGTCTTTCGGCGTGAGCTGGGTGGTCATGCCCTTTCCCCCTATAAGCTGAATGAGAACGCTCGGCACTGAATTCCGGGAAATATTAATCCGGAATGGCGTGCTGAAATTATAGTCAAATTGATTGCATTTGCAACGGGGGCTGGTACGTTCGTCGAGGGCGCTTCCACGGGGTTTCATTCGAATGGCGTGACGCCGGGAACGCCCATGTCCAGTCATGCATGGTGGCACTGAAATTGGTGTCAGTACTCGATGTTGAAGAGGATGTCGGCGCCGCTGATGCTCCCGGATTCGGCCTGGAGCGCCCAGTGGCGACTCAGGGTATAGCGCACGCGCAGCAGGTTGATCGGCGCATAGAGCCCGATGCCGTAGCTGACGTACAGGCGCGGATTGAGATATTTGCCCAGAAACAGCGACGCCTGGTTCGCGTTGTTGGTGTATTCGCTGGCATTTTCGACGGTGACCGTATCCACGCCCACGTGCTTGCCGAGCGATTTGACGATGTAGGTTCCGCCAGCAAGTCCGATGGCGTTGGCAGCACTGTTCACGGTGTTCTGCTGTGAACTGCTGGTCTGCTGCATACCGTGACCGAAAAGAAGGTAGGCGAGCGCGTCGGATTGTGACATCGACGGGTTGGAGAAAACACGCAGGCTGGGATTGCGCAGCGTCCCGCCAACCGCAAGCCCGGCCGTGACCAGACCGACGGTACGGGTGGCGCGGATGTCGAGACCGGGATTGGCGATCGGGCCGCCGCTGAAAAGCAGGCGCCCGCGTTCGATCTTGAGATCCTGTCCATAGGCCTTGTATTCGCCGTCGATGATCTTGAGTTCGCCGGTCGCGGTGGTGAGTTTGCCGGGCCTTTCGTGAATCGTTATGGCGCCGCCGACGCGCGCATCGAGTCCGTAGCCACTGAAGCGCACGTGGTCGCCGAGGCTTACGGTCAACCGCGCGCTGAGTTGCCAGGGTGGTCCGGCCTGCGCCTGCTCCTCGCCGATGACGACGAGGTCCGGTGTCGGCGTGATCGCCTCGGAGAAATGCGGCGGCTTGATCTGCGCCGTAGGTACGGCAACGGTGCCGACGAGTGCGACGTCGTAACCCTTGATCCTGAGTTTCAGATCGGGGTTCACGACGACGCGGGCCTCCGGCATGTTGGCGGCGTGGAAATTCTTGCCTTCTATCTGCGCGGCGAGCGCCCATTCGTTCGCGCCGCGTTCGAGATCTCCGTTCAGGTCAAGACCGCCGCCGTGGCCGTCCTTGAGCTTGCCCTCGATGCGCACGCCCGCGCCCGCGCCGGTGAGAACGATGTCGCCGTCCTGCATCTGCGTGCCGAATTGTGTCAGCGTCGCCGCGGCCTGCGTGAGCCGGATATCGCCGGCGAACTCGGGCGCATCCAGGCTGCCGCTCACGGTGAAATCGGCATCCAGGCGTCCGGCCACCTTGCTCACCGCGTCGCTCAATGCGCCCAGGCCCGAAAGATCCCGCAGGTGTGCAACGAGATGCAATTGCCCGGCGGGCTCCGTATGGGCGCGCCATGGAATGTCGGCGGTGAGATTCAGCGTGCCGCCGCCGGCGAGCGTGGCGACGAGGCTCGCCTTCGCGTTGACGTTATCGATCTGTGCATTCAGCGCGACATTGTCGAACTTGAGGCTCTCCGTCTTGCCGGCGAAGCTGCGGCTTATGCTCGCCTGCTTTGTATGCGCTTCGGCCTGCACCTTGAGTTTTCCCGCCCCGCCCGTCGCCGTAAAATTGGCGTCCATCTCGCCCGCCAATGCTTGCCCCCCGCTCAACCAGGGATCGGCGAGATCGAGCGGCAGGCGTTGAAGATCGAGCGACGCCTGCCAACCCTTGGCACCGGATGCGGCGGCAAGACAGAACGAGGCATCGCGCGAGCCGCGCCAGCAGCTTTTATCCAATTGCATTTTGTTGCGCGCGAACGTCAATGCCGCCGGTTGGGCGAGATCGAAGCGCGGCCCCCGCGCAGGAACCAGACTGCCCTCGGCAAGCTCACCAACCCAGCGCCCGTGATCGAGCCGCCCGCTACCCGCAAGCCGCACGTCGCCTTCGTTGCCGGACACGGTAATCAGAAAGTGCTGCGAGGTCGGCGGACCATCGAGCTTCGCATCTAACTGCGTTATGTTCAGGTCGCCACGTTCCAAACCTTCCACGTGAACGTCGAGCATCCTTGCCGTGTGCGTGGCGAGATCGACGTCCGCCTGCACGTGCGCCCGGGCGACCGCGAGATCGTTCCAGTGCAACTTTTCGCCCGCAAGTTCGGCCTTGATGCGCGGCGCGGCACGTGCACCGGTGACGGTCCCGTGGGCGTCGAGACTGCCGCCGAGTCCTGCCGCCACTTCGTCCAGTTTCGGCGCCTGCACGCGCCACTTGAGATTCGTGCTTCGCCCCCAGCGGCCCTCGGCATCGAACCGGTTGACACCGACCGCCAGGGTGAGCGTGCGCAGATTGATGGTGTCGTCCGCATAGGCGAGATCGGCGTTGCCCTTGACGCGTCGCCCTTGCAGCCGCCCGTCGAGGTTCGTGACTTGAAGCCGCGCCTGTAAAGGTTCGAGCTTGCCGCTCGCGGCGAGATCGAAACCCGCCTGACCGTTGAAGCGCTTGGAAAGCGTATGCAATTGCATGTTGCGCACCCGGGCCGTGAGTCGAAACGGACGCGCGCCTTCGAGTTCCGCGCTGCCCTGCGCCGCGATGGTCCCGCCGAGCCACTTGCCGTCGAGACTCTCGAACATCAGCGTTTTGCGATCGCCGTGTGCGCCGAACGTCCAACTTCCTTGCGGGAGATCGCCCGTCTGCAGCAGCGTCTTGCCCGCAAGCGCCCACCCGTCGAGATTGCCTTTCAGATGCGCCTCGCCCGCGGCCGCCGTCACCGTTGGTTTGGGTTCGAGCAGAGGCCAGGTCAAATCGCGCCATTGGAGGACGAGATCGGCGGACGGCGTTTCACCTGCATTGACGGTGCCGCTCAGCGCAACGCGATCCGATTGACCAGCCAACGCCAGATCCAGGTGATCTATGCGTATCCGCTTGCCGTCAATGCCGGCGCCGAGATCGAGATTCACGGCGTAAGGTTCGGGCGCGGCGAGATCCACCTTCCCTTTTATATGAAACCGCTCGAGCGTCCCGGCGAGACCGAGATCGGCATTGGCCTGAAGCTCGGGCCACGCCGGATCGAGCGTGTGTGGATCGAGTCGGGCAATGTGCAGCGTTCCCTGGAGGTGAGGTGTGTCGAAAAGCGCCGAGACCGTCGCATCGAGTCGCGCATCGAAGGGCTTGATCAAGCTTTGCTGCAACTCGAGTTTTCCCCGCAGCGTGCCGTCGAGACGCGTGCGGCCCGCGATCGGAGGATACGCCTGCAAATCAAGCGTGGATGCGAGCGCGGCATGCACCGGCCAGTCGCCGTATGGATCCACGCGAAGTTCGCCCGCGAATGCCGCACGCGGTCCTTGAGCCAGGAGTTTGCTCAATTGTATGCGCGCGCTGGACGCATCCAGTGCGAAGCCGAGCCGCGCCAGTTGCAACGGGTTCGCGGGCGTGTTCACGACGATGCTTCGGAAGTGCGCTTCGGGAACGATGATGTGGAGCGGCAGCGTGATCTGCTGCGGCAAACCTTGGGAAAGTCCTTCGCCCGGGCGCGGCGTGATCCGCACGCCTTCGCCGTGCAGCCACGCGACGCGCAGCGTGCGCCCTGCGAGCGAACCGGGATGCCAGTCGAGTTCGAGATGCCGCACCTGGATCACGGCGTCGGGCAAGGTGAGACGCACGCGCTCCAGCGTGAGCGGGCCCGCGAGCTTGCCGTGCACGGCGCCGATTTGAAGCGCACCACCGGAATGGCTCTCGGCAATAGATGCCGCCACGCGCAGACCGGCTTCGGTTTCCAGCAGCACGGCGGCGCCCGCGACGACGATTGCCACGAGCGCAACGAAACCAAGCAGGATCCAATAGCGCAATTTCACAGGGCGAGACCGACGCTCAGATGAATGCGGTAAAAACCGAGTTCCGGATGACCCAGTGGATGCCCGATGTCGAGACGCACGGCGCCGATCGGCGTGCGGTAGCGCGCGCCGATGCCGACGCCCTTGTCGAATCCGGAAGCGAAGCTGTTGCTCGCGCTGCCGGCATCAAAAAAGCCGGCGACGCCCCAGGGACCGGCGACCGGGTGATCGTATTCAACACTCGCGATCTTGAGATAGCGTCCACCGACCACCAGTCCCGCGGCGTTTTGCGGGCCCAGCGATTGGTAGGCATAGCCGCGCACGCTGTCGTCGCCTCCGGCGTAGAAGCGCAGCGCCACCGGTATCTCGGAGAAGTCGCTGGTGGCGATCGCGCCCAGCTCGCCGTGCAATAACAACCGTCCGCCGCCGAAGGGAAAGATGTAGCGCGCCGCAACGTCCGCGCGCAAAAAGCTGGCGCTGGAAGCGAGCGTCTTGGCCGCCCCGCTGAAGTCCGCGGTCACGCTGTAGCCATGCTGCGGGAAATTGGGCGGACTGGCGACGATGCGCGAGAAGCGGATGCCGGGCATCAGCAGATGGCTGCCCAGGGATTCGCTGCCGATGTCGCTCGTGTAGCGGTTCGCGTCCAGAGACACGGTCTGCTGCCAGCCGTCCACCATGGTGATGCGGCCTATGCCGAGACCGGCGAGATGCCCGACCGTACCGCCGTAATCCTGCTCGTTGAGCGTTGCGGAATAGACCAGCCGGTCGGTCGCCGGGTTCGCCTGCGGGATGATGTAGCGCGCCACGACCTGCGTCTGGACGTGCGACACGCGGGCGTCGACGCGGAACATGTGCCCCTTGCTGTTGACGCGCCGGTTCTCCCAGCCGAAACTCAGGCGGGGTCCGGTATCCGTGCCGTAACCGACGCCGACGGTATAGACGTTGCGTTTCGCCGGCGTGGTATCCACCCTTATGGGCACTGCGTGATTTTTCGCCTTTCGCTTCTCGGGCACGATCACGACGCTCGCGAAATAATCGCTGGCGCTGAGTTCGGACTGAAGATCGGCGAGCGCCTGCGCATTGTAGGGCTCGCCGGGATGGATGCGCACATAGCGGCGCACGAAGGCGGGATCGAGGATGTCCTGATTGATGCTCACCTTGCCGAAGCGATAACGCGTCCCAGTGCGAAAGGTCAGCAGCGCATCGGCCCACAATTCCTGAGGGTTCACCGTCAACGTGTGCTGGGTGAAATGCGCATCGAGATATCCACGCTCGGCGGCCGCCTCCAGCAGCATCTGCTTGGTCAGGGAATAGGCTTCCTGGTCGAGCACCCGTCCCGGCTGCATCGGCGGTTTTTGCGCGATGCTCTTGAATACCGGATCGTCCGCGCCCGGTCCGAGAATCCGCACGGTGACGTGGCGCAACATGACGGGTTTGCCCGGCGCGATGCGGTAGGTAGCATTCCAGACCTCGCCGTTATGCGTCAGTTGGGAGTCGATCTGCGGCGAGAAATAGCCGAAGGGCTGGAGCGCGCGGCGGATTTCGGCCGGCGCCTGGGCGTCGAGCCGGCGGATCGTCGCTTCCGGATTCGTACCGAGATTCTTGTACTGCACGATGCTGAGCGACGCCATCACGTTGGTCTTGAGCTTGCCGTTGATGCCCTCGACGTGCACGCTGACGCGAACTGCGCCCAGCGCAGGCGCCGCCAACGTCATGAGCAACAAAACGGCAAACCACCCGGCGGTTGATCGTTGCAAAGTCGAAGTAGATTTCCAGCGTAAATGCGGCTTCAAGCGGAACGGACACCGGGGCGGACACAGGAATACATGGTAAGGCAGGCAGGAAATCAAAGGATTCACGGCAACGCCGGCTCGATCAGGCAGGCCGAGGCAGCGACCCCGGCCTCTTCGTGCAATTCCTCCGCTTCGATCGGACGCAAAAACGCCTTGATCGGAGCGAAATGGCCCGGTTCGGGTGCTCCATCGGTATGCGGCGACTGTTGGCACGTAGTGCTAGACTGAATATCAGGAAATCCTGAATAAATCAGAGACACCTATAGAGGTAGTGGCGATGGGCAAAGGCACTAAATACGTAGCCAAATATCCGGACGCCGATGGGCGCATTCCCTACACACCGAAAGAGGACGCCATTTGGGCCGCGCTCTACGAGCGCCAGATGAAGATCATCCCCGGACGTGCGGCCGACGTTTACATGCAGGCGCTCGCACGCCTCGGCCTGCCCGCGGATCGCGTGCCGCAACCGGAGGAAGTCTCTTCGGTGCTGCGCGAGACGACGGGCTGGGAAGTCGCGCCGGTGCCGGCGCTGATCAACTTCGACGACTTTTTCAAGCTGCTTTCGGAAAAGAAATTCCCCGCCGCCTCCTTCATCCGTTCCTGGGACGAATTCGATTATCTCCAGGAACCGGACGTCTTCCACGAAATTTTCGGCCACACCCCGCTCCTGACCGATCCCGGCTTCGCCGCCTTCACCCAGGCTTACGGCGAGTACGGCCTCAAGGCGAGCAAGGAAGACCGCGTAATGCTCGCGCGCCTCTACTGGTTCACGGTCGAATTCGGACTCATCAACACGGCCGAGGGTGTGCGCGCCTACGGCTCGGGAATCATCTCCTCGCCGGGCGAAGCGGTTTATGCGCTCGAAAGCGACAAGCCGCTGCGCAAACCCTTCGACGCCGTGGACGCGCTGCGCACGCCCTACCGGATCGATATCTTCCAGACCGTTTATTTCATAATCGACGGCATGGAAGACTTGTTCAAGCTGGCGCAGCAGGATCTGTTCGCCTTGATTGCCGAAGCCCGGCGTCTGGGCATGCATGCGCCGACCTTTCCGCCGAAAGAACCGGAAAAAAAGACCGCCGCCATGTAGCAACACTTTCTCTCCCTTTATGGGAGGGGAAAATTAATTCCCCCTCTCCCTTGACGGGAGAGGGTTGGGGTGAGGGCGAAAACACAGCGCCGCCAGGCGGCGCATCCCCTCATCCCATCCTTCTCCCGCAAGGGGAGAAGGGGCGACGTAATCGCACGCCTTGTAATGAAACGATCCAGGAGGATTTATGCCGGACAAGGAAGAATTTGCCAACAAGCACTGCGAGGCCTGCGAAGGCGGCGTCGCGCCCCTCACGCGCGATGAGGCCAAAAAATATTTACAGAAACTTGTTCCCGAATGGACGCTAGCCGACGATGCGAAGTCTATTCATCGCGACTTCGAGTTCAAGGGCTTCAACAAAACGATGGGCTTCGTGAACGCAATCGCCTGGATGGCCAACCGCGAGGGGCATCATCCCGATCTCGATGTCGGCTACGGCCACTGCCATGTGCACTACACGACGCACGCGATCGGCGGTCTCTCCGAAAACGATTTCATCTGCGCCGTAAAAATCGACAAGCTCCTCGACTGAGACTCAGGACTTGAAAGGGTAACCCACACAGCATACGGTGAATCAGCGAGTCGCATCAATCAAACGTATGAACTAACCCCGTCAATCCAGGCAAGGCGTGCTTCGTGACTAACAAACAAAACCTAGTCCTGCTATTTTCTTGATGTCTGTCGGTTGAAGGACAGTAGAAGCCATATGGGAAGCATTGACTCCAATCTACTGTTAGATGTCGGTATCGGCATACTAATTGATGGTTTCGCAGTGTACGCCTTTTGGAATTGGAGAAGGCGAAAGGCTCGCCGCAAAGAAATCGGAATTCCGCAGAATGACGATCAGCGTTTGAAGGCTATGGAGTTAGACAGGCGACTATCAAAGATCGATTGCAAGGCTTGGATTTACATTGTACTTATAGCATTTAATTTCTTGGCTATTGCCTCGACAATTTGGTATTTCGTTTCCCCCTATCCGAACTAGAGATTTTTCTGTTCATCCAAGCAGCGTATGTCATGGCGATACGGCCATGACTCAGCGTCGCGTGCATTCCACGCGAATGCCCTCCGGGCGGGGTCACTTTTGTTTCGCCAAAAGTAACCAAAAGCATTGCGCCGACGGGCTCGGCCTTCGTGCATCCGTGCACTACGGCTACCCTGCGCTGCTCGCGCGGCGCGGGCCGGGCGGCAACTCGGCCTGCGCGATATATCGCTCCGGCCTCAAACAC
>JBOIBN010000083.1:0-8724 GCA_050739575.1 Gammaproteobacteria bacterium | reverse complement strand
GGTAACCAACCCGCGGATATCAGCATGATCCACCGTCGGCGTTATTGGCCGGGCCACTGCCAGACCCTCTCTACAGGAAGACCGCCATGAAATAGCTTGTGCCCACTTGACAATGGAAGTCATATCAGCGCCCGTTCGCAATTGTCCGTGCACTGCGGCGGTTTTTACGCAAGGCGGAGCACGGCGAAGTTGTAAGCTGTGCGCGTGACAGGACGCCGAACGCGGATCGCCGCATGAAAATCTATCTTGTCGGCGGCGCCGTGCGTGATCGCCTGCTCGGACTGCCCGTGCGCGAGCGCGACTGGGTGGTCGTCGGTGCCACGCCCAAACTCATGCGCGCGCAGGGCTATAGATCCGTCGGCAAGGATTTTCCCGTGTTTCTCCATCCCGAAACCGGCGAGGAATACGCGCTCGCACGCACCGAACGCAAGACCGGTCCCGGTTACCACGGCTTCGAATTCCACGCGGATCCAGACGTCACACTGGAGGCGGATCTCACGCGGCGCGACCTCACCATCAACGCCATGGCCATGGACGAGTCCGACCAACTCATAGATCTCCACAACGGGCGTGAAGATCTTGCCGCCCGCCGACTGCGTCATGTCTCGCCCGCCTTTCGTGAAGATCCGGTCAGGATTCTCCGGCTCGCGCGCTTTGCAGCCCGCTTCGCACCGCTCGGTTTCACGGTCGTGCCGGAAACGCTCTCGCTGATGCGTGAAATGGTGGCGGCGGGCGAAGCGGATCAGCTGGTGCCCGAGCGGGTATGGCAGGAGCTTGCCCGCGCTTTTGCCGAACCGCGGCCCGATGTCTTTGTGGCGACGCTGCGCGAGTGCGGCGCGCTCGCACGCGTGCTGCCGGAAGTGGACCGTCTCTTCGGCGTGCCGCAGCCGCCGAAATATCATCCGGAAGTGGACACTGGCAAGCACATACTTCTAGCGTTGGCCGCCGCGGCAAAAATGAGCGCGGCGCCCGAAGTCGTGTTCGCGGTGCTGATGCACGATCTTGGCAAGGGCGTGACGCCCGCCGCTGAGTTGCCGCGCCACATCGGACACGAAAGTCGCGGCGTGCCGTTGGTGCGCGCCGTGTGCGAACGGCTCGGCGCGCCACGCGACTGGCGCGAACTGGCGCTCGCCGTGACGCGCGAACATCTGAACGTGCATCGCGCGCTCGAACTCAGACCGGCGACGCTGGTGAAACTCCTCACGTCGCTCGATGCCTGGCGTCGACCGGAACGTTTCCGTCAAATGCTTGCCGCGTGCGAAGCGGATGCGCACGGGCGAGCAGGCCAAGATGATGCCGACTATCCGCAGGCCGCATGGCTCGAGCGGGTTCGCGAGGCAACGGCCAGGGTCAAGGTGGAAACGGAAGGGCGCAGCGGCGCCGAAATCGGCAAGGCGCTCGAAGCCGCGCGCATCGCCGCTGCGCGCGAAATCGAGAAGCCATAGAAATATCGCGGGCGGATTCGCAGGAGCGGCGGTCTCCGCCGTGAATCTTCGTCAAACCCCGGTGCCGATTCATCGCGGCGGGGACCGCCGCTCCTAGATATCAGGTAGCAGGTCGCTTTGCCTGCGCCCAAAAAGAAACCGGGGCGCTTGCGCGCCCCGGCGTTGGTCGACCCACCGCTCGCTGGTTTAGCGGATAGTCGTGAAAAACATTGCGTCGCCGCGGCGCACCGTAAAGAGCAGCGTGCCCTTGTAGCTGTTGAGCGCCTCGTGAAACTGCGCGAGGTTGGTAATCGGGCGGCGATTCACGGCGACAATCACGTCACCCTGCTGCAGTCCGGCCTGGTCCGCCAAACCATTGGGTTGCACGTTGGTCACCACTACGCCCTGCACTTGGCCGTAGAGCGGCGAGTTCTGGTCCAGGTTGCCGAAGGTGGCGCCGAGTTGCTGGTGTCCGCCACCTTGTGCCGCGGCGGCGGAAGAGCCGGCGGGTGCGGCAGCGGTCTTCGCGCTCACAGTCATCTTTTTGCCGTTGCGATAGATCGTGAGATTCAGCTCGGTACCGACGTGCTGGATGGCCACATAACTTGCCAGCGCGCTTGGATCGCTCACGGGCTGGCCGTTTACCTCGGTGATCACGTCGCCCTGCTGGATCCCCGCCTTGTCGGCGGCCGAACCTTTGACGACCTGGGTCACCAGCGCGCCGCCCTGACCGGCGGGCAGCTTGAACTGCTGAGCGAGCGCGGGCGTCAGATTTTGCACATATACGCCGAGGACGCCACGGTCCACCTTGCCATACTGGATCAACTGTTCCATGACGGCCTTCGCCATGTTCACGGGAATAGCGAAGCCGATGCCGATGTTGCCGCCGTTATTGGTGGCGATTGCGGAGTTGATGCCGATGAGTTGGCCGTTGAGGTTGATCAGCGCGCCGCCGGAATTACCGGGATTGATCGCGGCGTCGGTCTGGATGTAGTTGTCGAGCTTTCCGACCGGCGCTCCACCCCCGGGGCCGGAGGCGCCGCCGGGCCGCCCGAGCGCGCTCACGATGCCGAACGTCGCCGTATGCTCGAGACCGAATGGATTGCCGATGGCAACCACGTAGTCACCCACCTGCAGATTGGTCGAGTTTCCGAGCGGGAGTTGAGTCAGATTCTTGGCGTCGATCTGCACCACCGCGATGTCGGTATCCGGGTCGGAGCCGATGATCTTTGCCTTGAAAGTGCGGTTGTCGTAGAGCGTGACCGAGATGGTTTTTGCGTCCTGGATCACGTGGTAATTGGTCAGGATGTAGCCCTTCTGCGCGTTCACGATCACGCCGGAGCCGAGGCTCTGGAAGGGCTGTTCCATGGTCTGGTTCGGCTGCACGCCGAAGAACTGCTGGAAGAGCGGACTCATGAACGGGCTCTGGATCGTGCGCTTGATGACGCCGGTCGTCGAGATGTTCACCACCGCCGGCGAAGCATTTTTGATGATGGGCGCGAGGCTCGGCAGCCCGCTCGCGTTCGGGAGCGCAGCCGGAGGTACAGCCGCCTGGGCGGCGCTGAAAGCGATGCCGCTCAGCAGCACGAATGAAAGGGCAAGGGAAATTGATCGCCTGGTCATGACGCTCCTCAGCATAGTCAGGTGAAAATAAAGTCGTGGAAGCTTTATGCACTCACGCACTCTGTCAATTGCGACCGGCGGCCCCGGAGGAAAGTTCCCGAGGCCGTCGGTCCGGCCACAGCATTAGCCGTTGTTTACGCTGATCTTGCGCGGTTTTACCCGAGCATGCTTGGGGATCGTCACCTCGAGCACGCCGTTGTTGGTTGTGGCGTTGATCTGATCGGCATCCGCCGTGTCGGGCAAACTGAAGCGGCGATAGAAGCTGCCGCTCACCCGCTCGACGCGGTGCCAGCCGTTACCGCTCGTGTCCTTCTTTTCCTCACGCTGACCGCGGATGGTGAGCATGCCGTTCTCCATCGTCACGTCGATGTCCTTCGGGTCCACGCCCGGAAGATCCGCATGGATGACGAAGCGGTTCTCGTCTTCGCGCACGTCCACCGCGGGCACCCAGTCGTTGGTGACTACGCTCGCATCGTTGCGATTGTCGAACAGTTGACCGATTTCCCGCTGGAACTCGCCGAGCAGTCCCCAGGGGCGGTAGATTTGCATTGCAGGCATGATGATGTCTCCTCTTTGAGCATGTTGCGGGCCCGTACGGGCCGATGGTTTGAAAATGGGGGCGGCGTGCTGCGTTTCAAGTCGAAACCGGCCCGCGCAGGCCCCCCAGGCCGTACAATATGTTGTGCTCGACCGGTCTCGAGCCGCAATCACGTCCGAGCTGGCGCCGAACCCAGCCAGGCGAATAAATTACATAAAAAACAATTAGTTAAATTATGGCTTGACAGCCTCGATCCGGCTGCCTATCCTACGGGTTCGGGCCCCATATGTTGGGCTCGGCGATTTAGACCACAGACCCTTATGCGCTCCGTCCGCGAGCCGTGGGCAGAAAGAGGAAAACAGCATGACCATCGCACGCCGACACCAGGTGCAGCCCGCGACCGATATCCCCATCCAGCCGGCCTCCGACGACATCTGGGACAAGAAGTACCGGCTCAAGGCCAAGGACGGCACGGTCCTCGACGGGACGATGGACGACACTTGGAAGCGGGTGGCGCGCGCGCTGGCCGAAGTCGAAGAACCGGCGAAGCGCGAGCACTGGTACGAACGCTTTCTGTGGGCGCTGCGTCACGGTGCGATTCCGGCCGGGCGCGTCACCTCCAACGCCGGCGCTTGGGAATACAAGCCCGCGACCTCGACCATCAACTGCACGGTCTCGGGCACCATCCGCGATTCCATGAACGACATCCTGCAGAAGGTCCACGAAGCGGGGCTTACGCTCAAGGCGGGTTGCGTCGCGCCGGGTACCTGGGTGCGCACCGAGCGCGGATTGGTCACGGCGGACCGGGCGGTAGCCGAACGCCACGCGCGCATCCTGTGTTACGACCGCGACAACGGCACGTTCGAGATGCGCCCCATTCTGCGTCACATGACCACGCAGGTGCCGCGCGGGGAAAATATTGAGCTTGTCTCCAACGGCGTTTCACTCAAAACGTCGATCAAGCACCCCGTTCTCGTACACCGGGATGAAAATCTCGTCTACGTGCGCGCAGACGAAGTTCAGATCGCCGATGCGCTGGTACATTATCAGTTGCCGTGGCAAGCGGGCGCAAAGAATGCAATGGCGGCCTGGTTCGCGGGTGCTCACCTGGGCGATGGCAGCGCCTATGAAAAGCGCTTTAACTACAAACCGGGCAGAACGGTCTGGGCCGAGCGTGCTCGGGCGATGGGAATGCGTCTCGTGTTCAAGATCCGGGCTGCCGAAAAGGAAGTCGTGGAACGCTACGCGGCTTTTTTTACCGCCTTTTGCGGTTCCAGAGCGCAGGTAGTGTCAGCACAAACGGCAAACGGAACGCCGGTATGGGACTATGCGGTTGCGAGTTTCGACGCCAACCGGGCTGCCGAATTAATCGACCGCCAAATCGGCAAAAAAACGACCCGCCTTCACGTTCCGGCATGGATCAGGACTCATCCGGAAAGGCATTTCCTGCCTTTTCTGGCCGGCCTGCTGGATACGGACGGCACGGTTAGCCAAGAATACGGCAGCGCGACTTTGGCAACCCAGAATCACGGTTTTGCCGAAGAGATCAAGTCGATCCTGGGTCTTTTCGGTGTGCATGGGGCTATTACCCATCGCAAGCCGCGCAACCACATGTTGAATGGGCATGAAGTTCGCGACAGCGGTGGCGCCATGCTCAAGATTTGCGATTCGGGTTTCCTGGCCGCGGTGGCCGGATATATGGCCGATCCGGGAAAGCGCCGTCGCATTCTGGAACATGCGAGCCAATCGGGGCAATACGATCAATATCGTCTGCCTGCGGTGCTACGCGACGTTTTGATTCGGTCCATGAATTCCTTGTCCCACGAGGAAAAACAAACACTGGGTTTTTATCATGGATATCACAGACGCGATGTTGTCAGCCGAATTTGGCTCGATCGCTGGGCGGTGCGCTTCCCGCATCTTGATGCACTGATTGCCTTCGCGCGAACGCTGCGCCCGATCCAATCCATTCGTCGTAATCTTCCCCTGCCCGAAACCTTTTACGACTTCGCCGTCGAGAAGCACAACAATTACCTGGCGGGTAACGGCGGATTAGCCGTCATTCACAATTGCGGCATCGGCTATGAATTCTCCACGCTGCGTCCGCGCGGCGCCTACGTCGCCGGAGCCGGCGCCTACACTTCGGGGCCGCTGTCCTTCATGGACATCTACGACAAGATGTGCTTCACGGTGTCCTCCGCCGGCGGACGGCGCGGCGCGCAGATGGGCACCTTCGACGTCGGTCATCCCGACGTGGTCGAATTCATTCGCGCCAAGCGCGAAGACGGGCGCCTGCGTCAATTCAATCTGTCGCTGCTCGTGACCGAAGCCTTCATGGAAGCGGTGCAAGAGGACGCCGACTGGCCGCTTGCCTTTCCGCTCGATCAGCGCGAGGCCGAGGCCGACGGGATAGATCCCGCCGATCCCGTGAAGGTGCTGTGGCGCGAGTGGCCGAACCACGACAAGGGCTACATCGTCAACGACGACGGCCTCGTGGCCTGCCGGATCTACAAGCACATCAAGGCGCGCCGCTTGTGGGATCTCATCATGGCCTCGACCTACGACTACGCCGAGCCCGGCTTTGTGCTGATCGACCGCGTCAACGAAATGAACAACAACTGGTTCTGCGAGAACATCCGCGCGACCAACCCGTGTGTCACAGCCGATACGCGCCTCGCCACCCAGTACGGACTCGTTCCGATCGGCGAACTTTACGAGCGCGGCCTGCCGCTGGAAGTCACCGCCGACAAGCGCATCCTCGGCACCGGCGAGCGCGGCACCGAAGTGCGTCCGGCAAAGCCTGCGTTCATGACGGCGCGCGAGGCCGACGTGTACAAGGTATGCACGGCCGACGGCTACGAAATCAAGGCGACCGACTGGCACGAATTCTTTACGCGACGCGGCAAACTGAAGCTCCGCGAACTCGAGCCCGGCGACGAACTCCTGGTCCAGTCCGGCAAAGGGCAGTTCGGCCGCGAAGGCAGCGCGGAACTCGGAACCCTGCTGGGCCTGATCACCGGCGACGGCCACTTCACCAACCGCGGCAAGGGTCAGGAAGCGGTGATCGTCAACTTCTGGAACGAGGAGCGCAGGCTCGCCGACCGCATGGCGGTTTACGTCAACACGCTGATCGCCGGCGTTTCCGAAAATGTCCGAAACTACGAATGCGCGCCGGTTGCCGTGCCCGACCGCAATCATGTCTTTATCCGTTCGGTGCTGCTCGCGCGCGTGCTCGAACACTACGGTTTCACCCGCAAGAGCAAGCTCGCCGTGCCGGAGGTCGTGTGGCGCGGCAACGAGGCCTGCGTCAAAGGCTATCTGCGCGCCTTGTTTCAGGCCGACGGCACGGTGCAGCGCGACGACAAGCATGCCTATTGCACGATTCGGCTCGCTTCGAGCGAACCGAGCCTGCTTAAAGACGTTCAGATGCTGCTGGCGAACTTCGGCATTTTCTGCCGCATCCTCAAACGGCGCAAAGCGGGCAAACGTACATTGCCGGACGGCAAGGGCGGCACTCGCGAGTACAACTGCAAGGCCGACTACGAACTCATTATCGGCAGCGAATCGCGCGACATCTTCATGCGCGAGATCGGCTTCCTGCTTGATTACAAGAACGAGAAATACCGGGGATGGGCGAAAGACAGATCACGCAGCGGGAAGAACAGCTTTACGACAAAGATTGTCGAGATTACACACATCGGGCGCGAAGCGGTCTTCGATACGACGCAGCCGGATCATCACACGCTCATATTCAACGGACTGGTGACAGCGAACTGTGGTGAGCAACCGCTTCCGCAATATGGTTCGTGTTTGCTCGGATCGGTGAATCTCACAAGCTTCGCGCACGATCCGTTTACCGACAAGGCGCGCTTCGACTGGGACGAATACCGCGAAGTCGTCGCCGTGTTCACGCGCATGCTCGACAACGTGGTCGAGATCAACGGTCTGCCGCTGGAACAGCAGCGCAACGAAATATTGCGCAAGCGCCGTCACGGCATGGGCTTCCTCGGCCTCGGCTCCACGCTCACCATGCTGCGCATGAAGTACGGCAGCCCCGAGTCGGTCGAATTCACCGAAGCCGTCGCGCGCGAAATGGCGCTCGCCGGCTGGCGCGAAGGGCTTGCGCTCGCCGAGGAAAAGGGCGCGGCGCCGATCATGGACGAAGAATTCGAAGTGACGCCCGAGATGATCCGCAAATGTCCGGAGCTGGCGGCCGACGGCGTGAAGGCCGGCGACACGCTTGCCGGCAAGCAGCTTTGGGCGCGTTACAGCCGCTACATGCGCCAGGTCGCCGAGGTCGATCCGGAACTCGCGGACGCGCTCGCCGAACGCGGCGCGCGCTTCACGCATCACAGCTCCATCGCGCCGACCGGCACCATCTCGCTGTCGCTCGCGAACAACGCCTCGAACGGGATCGAACCATCCTTCGCGCACCATTACTTCAGGAACGTCATCCGCGAAGGCAAGAAGAGCAAGGAAAAAGTGGACGTGTTCTCCTTCGAACTGCTCGCCTACCGTCATCTCGTGGACGGCGAGGCCGTCTCGGATGCTTCCGACCCCGACCACCAGTTGCCGGAGTACTTCATCACCGCCGAGGACATCTCGCCGAATGAACACGTGGACATCCAGGCCGCGGCGCAGAAGTGGGTGGATTCCTCCATCTCGAAAACCGCGAACGTCCCCACCGAATACCCCTACGAGGACTTCAAGAACATCTACGTCTATGCCTGGAAGCAGGGACTCAAGGGCTGCACCACCTTCCGCTTCAACCCGGAGGCGTTCCAGGGCGTGCTGGTCAAGGAGCGCGATCTCAAGAACACCACCTACCGCTTCACGCTCGACGACGGCACGGTGGTGGAAGCGAAGGGCGACGAGGAAATCGAATACGACGGCGAGGTACACACCGCAGCGAATTTATATGACGCCTTGAAGGAAGGCTACTATGGAAAATGGTAGTCATCTTCTTCTTATTCCCTCGCCCCCGAGGGGAGAGGGATGGGGTGAGGGGTTAATTCCTCGTCTTGTTCATTACGCTGCGACGCTTTTCAAGCGCTGCGCCCTCCCGGCGGGGTCTCTTTTCTTTGCTCGTCCAAAGAAAAGAGACGAAAAGAAAAGACGCCCGACGGGTGCGACTGATCC
>JBOIBN010000082.1:0-8734 GCA_050739575.1 Gammaproteobacteria bacterium | reverse complement strand
GCTGCACGCTTAGCGAACCTCCGAGTCCGAGCGGCATGTTGGCGTGAATGAAGGCGGCGGCCTTGTCCACTTCGTGCATGCCCGCGCCCCAGTTGAAGGACTGCGGTCCCCACAGCGGCGGGAACACCTGGGCATCGGCAACGCGGCGTCCCTGACCCGTATCGCCGTGGCATAAGCTGCAGTTGGCAACGTACACGGCCGCACCGCGCTTGCGATCCGGTGTGCGTTCGGGCGAGGCGATTTTCGGATAGCCGCGTG
This sequence comes from Gammaproteobacteria bacterium, assembly GCA_050739575.1. Classification (GTDB taxonomy): domain Bacteria; phylum Pseudomonadota; class Gammaproteobacteria; order JAKDMP01; family JAKDMP01; genus JBOIBN01. The sequence goes on along the minus strand of JBOIBN010000082.1, from coordinate 8,476 downwards.
CGGAAGGATTACTCCCGATCGGCAGCCCCGTCGCCAGCCAGTCGAGGTAGCTTTCCAAGGCGATCATGACGGGGCCGTCGGCGGGCGGCGCCTTGCCGTTCTGGCTGTAACGGAAGCAGCCCTGCAGGCGCATGGCGAGCGTGTTGACCTTGCCGTTTTTTGCCCGGTAAAGCGGATAGGCGGGCGGCACGGCCCACATCGGCGAGGAACTCGTGAGGCGCCCGCGCTCGAGATGGCAGTTGCGGCAGGACAAGGCGTTGGCGGTGTACTCGCCCGCATAGGTCGGTGTGTCGTCGAAGATCTCTTCACCCAGCAGGATCGCCTGCGCAAGTTCTCCGCTGTTCGGCATCACATCCTCGGGCGGTGGCGTGAACTGTTCGGGATCCTGCGGTTTGACCGGCCAAGCGCGCGGAGTCCGGGGCCGCGGGATTTCGGGCGGCCAGGGTTTTTGTGCGCCGATATAGGCGGCGGCAGCCACGATCTGGGTGGTGCTCATGCGGGCGGCAATTTTCCCCATGAGGCCGAGCGGCCCGGGCGGCCGTTCGCCCGATGCAAACGTCTTCAAGGCATGTTCCAGGTAGACTGCACTATGCCCCGCAAGACGCGGAATCAGGGGACCACCGCCTTCGAGTTGCGGGCCGTGGCAATCACTGCAGGCGGGTATGTTTTTGCTCCAGTCGCCGAGCGTGACGAGCGCCTCGCCCGCGACAAGGTCGGCATCCGCGGCTGTGGAGGCCGGCGGCGGGCGACTCAGCGGAAGGGCGGCAAGCCATTGGGAAACGGATGCAATCTCGGCATCGGTCATGTTCTTCGCGATGACCGTCATCGGTCCTTTGCGTTTGCTGCTGCGGAACGCCTCGAGTTGCGCAATCAGGTAGGGTGCCGGCAGGCCGGCCAGCCGCGGAATGGCTCCCTGCCCGGCGCCGTCGGGGCCGTGGCAGCTTGCGCAGGACGGTACCCGGCTTCCGGCACCGCTGCCGTAAAGCGTGGCGCCGCCGGGGCTTGCGGCTGACGCGCTACCCATGATCGTGGCCAGGACAAGCGCCGGCAGCAAACCAATCGCACGCATGAACTGTGTTCCGATCGAACCTCGAGTGATTCTACAGCGAGCAGGCCGTATGGAATATGACAAAGTTACCGAAAGCATCGGTGCATTCGATTCTGTCGGTGTTCCACTCTGCATTTTTCCGATGCCGTCTCCGTCCGTCCGATTGGGTTACCTTCCTTGCAGCTTTATAAATCGCGTTCAGGGGATGGAAGGTCCGGCTTTTTCCCGCAGCCTCCGGAGTTCGCAATCAGTTCCGCATCGCAGCGTTTGAAGAAGCGCTTGGCCAATCGGCGCGCGATCGCGACGGCGACAGGGGCACCGAGTTGCGCAAGATAGCCGTCGAGCTGCGCAGCCACCGCGTAACACACCGCCGTCGCGTCCGCGCGTGGCAATAGAGCGATGCGAGCGGTCACGGAACTTCCCTGCTCGGACTCGCCGAAAAGCAGGGTGTAGCTTTCGTACGGCCGGCTGTCGTCAATCCTCACCCGTCCGCGGTAGCGGCGTTTCGCCGTCCCCAGGCGCAGCACAAGGCTGGCTTCCACGGTGGTTGCATCCAGCCAGACCACGCTTTCGCAGCCGGGCACGCAGCGCTCGAGCAGTGCCGCATCATGGAGTGCTGCCCAGACTGTTTCCGGCGTCGAATGCAACAGATATTCGCCGCTGATTTCCATGCTTCAAGGCGGACAGGTTCGAAATCAGTTTACGGGATACCCCGATGGGCGCAGCGACCAAGATGCCCTTTCCGTCAAACTTTTGCGCGAATGTCCCTACCTATCGTCGCCCGAGACGCCACCCGGTTTCCGCAGGATACGGCTATCCGGGCGTCGGGAGTGCACCATGAACAAAAACAGACGAAAATTGGCGAAAACTTGCTTCAAGGGGCAATTTGTGATTCGATACGACGGCGGATGTTATCCGCCGCGAATCGGCACACCAGACACAGGGAGATCGTCATGCCAATCGAAGCCAGTCCGGTCCCGGCCGGAAGCCGGGGTTTCGTTGCCCGGATTCAGAACATCCTCGTCAAGCCGCGTGAGGAATGGGAGGTTATCGCCGGGGAGAACACGCCTCCGGCCACGCTTTATCCCCGCTATGTGCTTCCGCTGGCCGCCATCGGGCCGGTAGCCAGCCTGATCGGTCTGTGGGCCATCGGAATAGGCGTATCCGCCGGAATCCTGGGCAGCGTCTATGTCCACATCCCCTTCGGCAGGGCGCTGCTCTACGCCATCATTCTATATATCATGGCGCTGGGTGCAGTGTACGTGCTGGGGCTTATCATTAGCTATGTGTCGCCGAATTTCGGTGGCGAAAAGAATTTTCAGCAGGCGTTCAAGGTGGCGGTCTATTCCTCCATCCCCGCCTGGCTCGGCGGAATCTTCAACCTGTTTCACGTTATCGCCTTCATCGGGGGGCTCATCGGCCTCTACGGCTTGTACCTGCTCTACCTAGGGGTGCCCGCGCTGATGAAGGTGCCGCGCGAGCGTGCGCTGCCGTGCACGATTGTCATCATCGTCGCTGCGATCATCATCTATATCCTGATCGTGATCATTGCGAGCGCGATCACATTCGGTGGCCACATCCTTTACTAGGGCTGAGAGCGCAACGCGGGTTCGCCGCCGGCATGACGATCGGCCGGGGCTTCAATATTTTTTGATCGTTTGCGAAGGAGACAAACATGAAACTCAAGTCGACACTGGCGATACTTTCTTTTGCCGCCTTACCGTTCACCGCCGTGGCTTCGGGCTCGTCCCCGGACATATCCAAGGCAATAGACCCGGGTCTGTGGGAAACGACCGTGCAAATGCAGATGACCGGTGTGCCCATGCAGCTCGGCGCCCACAGCGTTAAACACTGCATCACCCAGGCCGAGCTCGACAAGTACAAGGGCATGCCCCCGCCGCAGAACACGGCCGATATGTCCTGCAGTACGCCGGATTACCACATGTCCGGGAACACGATGACCTACACCATGAAGTGCACCGGTACGCAGGGCGACATGACGATGAAAGGCTCCACGATCCTTGATTCGCGCGACGCCAATCACGGCACGATGACCATGACGGGTACCATGCAGGGCCATCCCATGCGGATGACGAGCAACTACACGTCCAAGCGCGTTGGTGACTGCTCGGCGCCCGCACCCGGCAGTGGCGGCTGAAGGCTGTTTCTCCTCATTCCGAGGATCGGGGCGTCATGAGAATGGACACCGTGCAACGTTGCGCGGTGTCCATTCTCTAACTCGTTTCATCAAGGACGGGAGGGCAGCAAGCCGGCTGCCGATTGCGAGCAACACCGCCGATCTCTCGCCCGACGTCGGTACTGACGGCCTTCGTTTCACTGTATAAATATCCAAGATGGAATGCGATCCGATTTCCCGGAACGGGATTTGTTCGGGCGCGAACCAGTGATGGTGGAGCCCGGCTCTGAAATCAACGCTGAAATATGTCAGGACACAAACGAGGCCCGCTGGTTTATTATTGGGATCTGAAAGCGAAGATGCCGAACCGTGGTGGCAGGGATGCATTTGCAGGATCCGCGCCTCATGCTGGAGACGACAGCGCCCGCAAGCGTTGCGACGCGAACGCGAGGGTAGTCCGTTGAACGATCATAATCCGGCATCCTCGCCGTCCGCTCCGCCCCTAAGTGAAATCGAGTTCGCCGCCGCGGTGCGTGAGGCGTTGAGGCATTATCATCGGACTGACCGCTTACGCGAGAATCCACTGCTGCGGTCGCGCCTGTTTGCCGCCATGGCACTGTCGGCCGGCGCCTCGTCTGTAGGATCCACGCAGGCTCTCAAGGAGATGCTACGCGAGCAGTTCGAATGCTTGAGCGATACCCCGGAACTCAGCGTCCTCAAGCGTGTGCTGGAACTGACCTTTCTAAAACCGATGCGCAGCCAGCAGGCCGTGGCCGATGCGCTGAGCATGAGTTGGAGCACGTATCGCCGACGTTTGGCTGATGCGGTGCGGGTGCTGACTGCACAGTTGTGGGAGGCGGAAACAGCATTGGCCGAAGTGCAGGCGAAACGGGCTTCCGTCGCCGCCGAAATTCCTCACAAGGAGCTTGACCCGCATACCACGGCAGCAATTTCCCGACGCTCGCGGTATCTCCCGCGGCTGGCTTTTGGCATCCTGGTGCTTGCCGTACTTGCGGTGAGCATCTGGCTGCTGCTTCCCACGATCCGCAGCCACGAAGCCGCTGCCTTGAAAGCATCCGCGGGACCGGCCAATGGCCAGGCGACGCTTGCGGTGTTGCCTTTCCTCAACATGAATCAGGATCCAACCGTACAGCATTTGAGCGACGGCCTTACCGACGAGCTGATCAATCGTCTCGGACGCGTCCCCAATCTCCGGGTTACAGCCCAGACTTCGGCCTTCGTCTTTCGCGACAGGCCGGTAGACGTGCGCGCAGCGGCACGCGCATTGGGAGTCGAAAACGTTCTCGAAGGCAGCGTGCAGAATTCGGGCGATACGTTCCGCGTGCGCGTGGCCCTCGTCAACGCGCACGACGGCTATGAGCTATGGTCCAACGAATACGATGCGACTTCCCGGAATCTTATCGACGTGGAAGACGAGATCGCGGGGTCTGTCATCAAGCAGTTGCATCTCGAGCGCGGCGCCGCGGCGCTGGCCGGGTTACATCCCCGGTCGAAAACGGCCAGTCCCGAAGCGCACGATTACTATCTCGTCGGTCTGGAATACCTGAACCGCCGCACCATCCGAAGCATCGATGAAGCGATCGCCTATTTCCAGCGCGCGATTCAGGCCGATCCGGACTACGCGCCCGCGTGGAGCGGGGTTGCGATGGCCTATGCGGTGCTGCGCGATTACAACAGCGACGCGCCGCCCGACACGCATTATGCCGATGCCGTGGCGGCGGCCCAAAAAGCCATTGCGCTGGATGCGCAACTCGCCGACCCGCACGCGGTACTTGGGGAACTGTACGAGGAACACTGGGAATGGCAGCAGGCGGCGCACGAGTTCCGAACGGCGCTCAAGCTGGATCCCAATGATGTCACCGCGCACCAATGGTACGCCATCTATCTGTGGTTTGCCGGGGACATGCAAGGCGCCTTGAAGGAGATGCAGACCGCGCATGAACTCGATCCCCTCTCGCCCATCGTCAACGCCGATCTCGGTCGCGCTCTGCTTTATACGGGCAACATCGAAGGCGCGATAACCCAATACCATGCTGCGATCGCGCTCGATCCGGGTTTCCCGCTCGCGCATCTGCTACTTGTCGAAGCGTACTTGGCGAAGGGGCGTTACGACGTGGCGCTTCGGGAGATGCAAACGGCTGTACAACTCACGCCGGCCCCGCACCCGGCAAGTTATCTTGCCATGCTCGGGCTGGCCTTTATACTGAACGGCGATCGTGACAAGGGGAGCGCCGAACTCGCCGCGCTGGAATTGCGCGCCAGTCACCACTACGTGTCCGGCGTTTCGCTGGCGCTGCTTTACTGGGCGCTAGGCGACAAGGACCAGACATTTTCATCGCTTGCCCGCGCCGCCGCCGATCACGATCATCTCATGATGCCGGTGGTTGCGGACCGCAAGGCCGACTGGACCGCCGATCCCCGCTTCAAGGCGATTCTCGCCGTCATGCACCTGCCGATGACCGGGGAACCCACGGGCAAATCGGCGCCTCCCTAGTCGTTCGCCGTAGATTGCCCGCGGTTTGCGCCCGCCCTCATTTAATCTCGAGCGAGTATTGCACGTCGGTGACGACGCCATCGGCAGTCGTCGTAACCACGAAGCCCTTGAGATGATCGAAGAACTTGCCGCGTACGAACGTCCATTCGTTGCCGGCATGTTTGATCGTTTTCGCCTGAGCGTCTTCGCCGCCGAAGTCGGAATCTATCGGGTACAGGACGTCGAGTGCGTCCTGCAGCGTGTGGGCGTCTTCGTCCGACTTCAGCCTGAAGTCCGCATTGAGCAGCTTCAGGAAGTCGGGCATGTCCGCAGTCGAGGACGGCGTCGTCATCTGCACCAGACCGAACCCTTGGCGGGCGACCAGGACTGTCGTGCCGCCTCCCGCCACGACAACGTCCACGTTGTAGAACTGGCCCGAAAACACTTTCGGTAACGCTGGATTGTCGAGCGGAGTGGGCTTGAGCGTGACCAGGTCACCGATATGCTGGTTGAAAAACTGCTGGTCGGCTGGACTTGCCCCTTGGGCAAGCGCGATCGTCGTTACGAGAGCCAAGGCCACGCTCATTGAAATGGGAATCACTTTTCGCATCGTCCTGTCTCCATTAAAAAAACGGTTGATTGGTGGGGCCTTGCTGTCAGCGAATGCGCCGATTCAATCTTCAAAAAGTCGGTGATCGAACCTCGATTGGCCGAAGTCAAAAATCATTTCGGGCAACGTGCGGGGACGTCGAAGGCCGAAGCCGGAGGTTTCGCGGTGCTGAACTGCGTGACCTCCAGTGCGGTTTGGTCCTTGCCACCTGCCCCCGCCGCCGTCATCTTCACGAGCAGCCCATACTTTTCGTCCACCCAGATTTTTGCCTTACCCTGGCCCGGGATGCTCAGCCCCATGATCTGGCTTTTCAATCCGGCCACGGTATCGGTTCCGAGGTCTTGCGGATGCAGTTGGGAGATGTCGTCGCCGAATATTTGCGACATCCATTCGAACGGGTTGCCCCAGTCGCCGAACCCGCTGGTGCACGGAATAGAGGCATCCGTCGGATCCCAGGACCAGCCACGCTTGTTCTTGAGATCGTACACCGCCCGGACGTGCGAGCCATTCGGCAGATTCGCTGCCGGCGACACCGCAGGCGCAGTCACGGTGTCCGTCGCTACCATGTCGCCGTCGCGATAATACGTCACCGTCTGGGGAGAGGCCAACGAGTTGGTATCGGTCAGCGTATAGGCGTTGGGCGGACTGGCGTATTGCGCCGCCAGTGCAGGAATACCCGGGAAGAGGGCAAGAACGAATGCGACAGGCGCGATGCGAAGGCGCTTATGCAACATGACTGACTCCTGGCAAGGTTGAGATTTCGGGACAACGGAGCTACGGACACAGTAGAGCAGAAAAGGCTGCCCACTTTCTACGCCAAAGAGTGCTCAATTTTTGCGCACGTCCTTTTCGATTGGAGGATTAACGGAGCGGGAGCAGTGGTTCCGCTCCGGGCGAACAAAAAATGAGCAGAAGTTGATGTAGAGAATGAATAACCAGGCCGTCTATGCTTCAGATATGCCGCGCGGGGGGGGGGCGGATGGATCGGCACACCAGATCACACCGCGCCAGACTGAGGAAATCCTGATGCCAACCGAAGCCAGTACTGCCCCAGCCGATGGGTTTATCGCCCGGGTACAGAACATCCTCGTTCGGCCGCGCGAGGAATGGGAGCGTATTGCCGCCGAGGATACGCCTCCGGCCGCGCTTTACCGCGGTTACGTCATTCCGCTCGCGGCCATCGGGCCGGTAGCGAGCCTGATCGGCCTGTGGGCGGTCGGGACTCTGGGAATACTGGGCCGCATCCACGCTTCGCTCGCCAAGGCGCTCATCTATGCCCTCATCGCCTACATCCTGGCGCTTGCGGCCGTGTACCTGCTGGGACTCATCATCGACTTCGTTGCACCGAGTTTCGGCGGCGAGAAGAATTTCCAGCAGGCGTTCAAGGTGGCGGCCTATTCCTCCATTCCCGGCTGGCTCGGCGGCATCTTTCACCTCTTTCCCACCATCGGGTTCATCGGCGGACTGATCGGGCTTTACGGGTTGTACCTGCTCTACCTCGGGGTGCCCGCGCTGATGAAGGTGCCGCGTGAGCGCGCGCTGCCCTGCACGGTCGTCGTCATCGTCGCCGCGATCGTCATCTACCTCCTGATCGGCGTCGTCGCGGGTGCCGTGACCTTCGACGGCCACGTCATGTTCTACGGTTGAGCGATGCAGCAAGATGGAGAACGCGAAAACGCGAGAATCGGATCGACAAGGTCAAAGCAAAAAATGCAAAACTTGCTTCGTTGTCACTATGCCCCCGGGCCTGAGGTTTCGGAATCTTTCAACTTTTTGTAAAGGAGACATTAAATGAAGCTCAAGACGACATTTTTGATTCTTTCTTTCGCCGCCGTACCCCTTGCGGCAGGAGCTGCGGGCTCCGCCCCCGACATGTCGCATGCCATAGATCCGGGGCTGTGGGAAACCACCGTCCAGATGCAGATGTCGGGCATGTCCGTACCGCCCCAAACCACACGTAGCTGCATGACGCAGGCCGATCTCGACAAGTACCATGGCATGCCCAAGCCGCAGAACGACAAGGGCATGACTTGTGCCGTGACGAAGTTCGACTTTACCGGGAAGGCGATGACCTACACTATGAAATGCACCGGCAATGCGGGCAACATGGATATGAATGGCAGCACGACCCTGGATTCGCGCGATGCCTATCACGGCACGATGGCCATGACGGGTTCCATGCAGGGA
>JBOIBN010000081.1:0-8806 GCA_050739575.1 Gammaproteobacteria bacterium | reverse complement strand
AGCGTGCGGATATCGAAATCCGAGACCTGCCTCTGATCGGCGAGATCCATCAGCGGAAGTTCCAGCGGCAAGCCGCGCATCTGCGCGGCCTGATGCATCGCAGTGGCCACCGGATCGGCCGGATCATCACCGAGAATGCCGGCAGGCGTGAGCACCCAGGCCAACACCGAAGGTCGCTCCTTCCCCCAAACCGCCAGACCCGAGCGGGCGAGTGCCGCATCCACGGCCTTGTCGTCGAAGTGCGCCCACAGTTCAAGGCCGCCGTTCTGATTCCCGGCCTGCGGCTGATAGCGGAATTCGACCACCCACTGACCCGCATTGGCAACCATCGAGGCAAGTGCCGGGGATTGGGACGCTTGCGGATTGCCGCTGAGCTTCACGAACACGGCGGCGAGATCGCGCGCAAACGCCGCGTTGCGCGCGGCATCGGACTGGTCGGGAACCGGCGTTGCCGCGGCATAGAGGTCCGGAGGAGTTGCCGCGCTCGCTCCCGCGGCGAGCAGCAGGCAAGCGATGAGCAACAGGAACGGCTTTGGACCCTGCGACATAATCTGATCGTCCCCAAAGCCCGTAAAATAGCACAGGCATTTACGCCTTTCCCACAGCATATGGGTCTAGACTCCCCTTACTACCGCGCCGCCGGCGTAGACATGGACGCCGGCGAAGCGCTGGTGAAACGCATCAAGCCGCATGCGGCCTCGACCCGGCGCCCCGAGGTGCTCGCCGGGCTGGGCGGCTTTGCAAGCCTGTTCCGCTTCCCGGCCGGGCGTTACCTTGACCCGGTGCTGGTGGCCGGAACCGACGGGGTCGGCACCAAGCTCAGGCTGGCGCTTGCCGCCGACCGGCTCGATGGACTCGGGCGCGATCTGGTCGCGATGTGCGCGAACGACGTCGCCGTGACCGGCGCCGAGCCCCTGTTCTTTCTCGACTACTATGCCTCCGGCCGGCTTGACGTGAACCAGGGCGAACGGCTGATTGCCGGCATCGCCGCCGGTTGCCGCGAAGCCGGCTGTGCGCTCGTCGGCGGCGAAACCGCGGAACTTCCCGGACTCTATGACGGCAAGGACTTCGATCTCGCGGGCTTTTGCGTAGGCGTTGTCGAACACGACGAAATCCTCACCGGCGATACGGTCCGCCCCGGCGATGCGGTGCTGGGCGTCGCTTCGAGCGGCCCGCACGCAAACGGCTACTCGCTCATCCGCCGGGTGCTCGAGCAGAGCGGCGCCAATCTCGACGATGCGTTCGAAGGCCGCCCGCTCGCCGACTGGCTGCTCGAGCCCACCCTTATCTACGTGCGTGCAATCCGTGCACTCCTTGCCTCAGGCCCGGTGCATGCGCTCGCACACATTACCGGCGGCGGCCTGGTGGAGAATCTTCCGCGTGTGCTGCCCGCGGGTTGCGGCGCTCTCATTGATCCGACGAGTTGGCCGCGACCGCCGATCTTCGACTGGCTCGCGCGCACCGACGGAATCGAGGAAGGCGAACTTTTCCGCGTCTTCAACCTCGGCATCGGCCTCGTCGCCGTACTGCCGAAGGACGCACTCGCCAGAGCGATCGCGGCACTTGCCGAGCTCGATCTGGCGGCGTGGCCGATCGGCAGGATCGAGGCCGGCGTCGCCGGGGTCACGCTCGCGAACGGATGAGCGGCGCAGTTTGTCGTCTTGTCGTACTCGGCTCGGGCGCGGGCACCAATTTCGAAGCACTGGCACTTGCCGCCGGGCAGGATTACGAAATCGTCGCGGTCGTCAGCGACCGACCCGGCGCACCCATTCTCGAACGCGCACGCCGACGAGACATACCGGCGCTGACACTGACAACTGCAGACTACGGCGAACGCGCCGCACACGATACGGCACTCGCCCGGATCCTCGGTGAATACCACCCCGATCTCGTTGCGCTTGCCGGTTATCTCAGGCTCATCGGCCCCGCGACGCTTGCGGCCTGGACTGGCCGAATGCTGAACGTGCACCCGGCGTTGCTGCCAGCCTTTCCTGGGCTGGACACCCATGTGCGGGCAATTGCGGCCGGCGCGCATGAGCACGGCACCACCGTGCACTTCGTCACCGCCGATCTGGACGCGGGCCCGCGAATCGTACAGGGCCGCCTCATGGTGCGGAACGGCGAAACCGCGGATGAACTTGCCAAGCGCGTGCAGGCGATCGAGCACCGCATTTATCCGCTCGCCGTACGCTGGTGTGCGAGCGGGCACACCGTCATGCGGGAGAATAGGATCTGGTTCGACGGACGACCACTGGATGAACCGATCATGATCGAGGAGCAGGATTCATGCGCTTGAGCCTGCTTGCCGGGTCAATGGCGCTTGCGATCGTTGCCTCCGCCGCTCACGCCGACACGGCAGCCACCGCGGCGAGTGCGCCCGCCAGTGTTTCTGCAACCGCCGCGCTGCCCGCAGTTCTCGGCATCCCCCCCTTCTCCATGCACTACGACGTCCTGCACGGCAGCTTGAAGGTGGGTGAAGCGACGTTCACGCTCGATCGCAACAATGACGAATGGCTTTTTGCGTGGCGGGCACATCCAGTCGGTCTGGCATCCGTCTTCGTCCATTCCCTCTACAGCGAAACGAGCCGATTCAGCATGGCCCGCGATCTAATACGCCCCCTCGCCTATTCCTATAACGATTCAGGACACGCGGACCGCGACGAGAAAATCAATTTCGACTGGAGCGCGGGCTACGCGCTTGACGCCAACGACGGCAACAGGAAAAAGATCGAGCTGATTCCAGGAATCCTCGATCGAATGTCCAGCCAGCTCGCCGTCTCGCGCCGGCTCGCCTCAGGCCTGACGCTGCCGACGGCCTACAAGGTGATCAACGGCGGCCGGATACGGACGTACACGTTCCAAGAATTGCGTCGCGAAACCGTCACGACCCCGGCGGGCAAATTCGATACGGTCGTGATCGAACGCACCGATTCCGACTCGGACAAGACGCTGGTCTTCTGGTTCGCTCCGAAGTACGCCTGGCTACCGGTCCGCATCGAGCAGCACGAGCCCGGCGAAACCACCGACACCTCCATCCTCACCCACCTCAAGTGGCTGCAAACATCGCCGCCCGCCGCTGTATCCCGACAATAACCAGGCGATGGCTTCTTGCCCAGCTCCGGTAGTCGGACAGCGTCGGACTTGAACTCGCGTAAGCGTCGTAATTCACGATATTGCTAGATTTGATCCCGTCGCCACTCTATGGCTGTAGTCTACGGCGTTTGCTTACCGCAGGCACGCTCCGCATTTTGGAGAATCTTAATCACCTCAGTCTCCTTCTCCTTTTCAGCGTAATCCAGAGCGGTATAGCCCGCATGGTCCTTATGACATGCATCGGCACCATGCTGCAGAAGTAGGGCAACGATCTCTCCGCGCTTCTCGCTCTGGATTTTCCGACTCAGAGCAAACATCAACGGAGTTTGGCCGTTAATGTCCTCGACATTCATATTGAATCCAAGAGCGGCGAGTGCAGATACAAACTTTGCGGAACCACCCAAGACCGCCACGCTAATAAGCTGATAGCCGTTAGATGTTTTCATTGTAAGCGCCGCCCCATGCTGAACAAGGTAATCGGCGACAGCCTCGTGCCCCTTGTCCAGTGCAGTACCGATGGAGGTGAACCCAAGCGGGTCGGTTGCGCTAATATCCGCTCCACCGCGAACGAGTTCTTTTACGATCTCAAGGTCGCCCTCATTCGCCGCCTCCATGAGCGGTTGATCCACCGCACCAGCACGTCGATTGACCTTCGCACCTAGATTGATTAGCGCTTCAACGACTGTCGGAAGCTCTGCCCTGATAGCTACTCCGAGTGCATCCTGGATTTGTGTGGGCTTTCGTAAGGCACCCTTGCGCAGCGCTAGAAGTGCCAGCTCTCTATCCTGCTGGGTAATCAATAAGCGGCCAAGATTCATGCACCAGTTGGCGGAGGCGGACCATGCCGGATCGGCATTCTTCGGTGGTCTGACCGGAACGCATACATTGGGATCGCCGCCGTCGTTCAGATACTTGGCAACGAGTTTCGGGTTGCGAGCATAGATCGCAGCGGACAATTCCTTTGGCGTCAACAAGGTGGCACCCCATAGCGCACCCGACCATGCGAGCAGAATCACCAGCGACGCTAGAACGCCGGCCCTACGGCAAGACATTAAAGCATTCATGGCTGATACTCCCGCAACAGCGCCTCTGCATCCCTTGCTTGAACTGATTGCCACCTCACGGTTTTCCGGTCGACATGATATCGTACTGAAATTCTGGAAAATCTACGCCGAATCCCCCTTTCACTTTCGTGTAAACATCGCCAAAGCCCGGCATATGGCCAAACTCGCGTGCCACGCCCTCCAGCTCCGCTTGGAAAATTAGGGTCAGAGTCGAATTATGCACCCGGTGACCGCCGAACTTCCATTGTTCCCGCCTTCGTAGGCCATCGTCTCATAAAAGGGTAGCGTCCCACCTTTACCTTTTTAGACCGACTCCCGGAGCAATCAGAACTCACGGTATTTTTTTGCCTGTTGACTCATCTTGCTATCCGTACTCTAGCGCATAAGGGTAGTGTAGGCGTTCGGGATGATACCGAGCGAATCCCATTCTTGGGCAGATCGCGTGAGAGCGTCGCGAGCGACGGCAGCTCGGGCGATCCGCGCCGGGAAAAGCATCGCGAGCACCGCGATGCGCGGCACGCGAGCTCAAGGGACCGGAGTTTACAGGTCAGTAAATGAGGACCCCAAGAGCGAGCACAACAAAGCAGCGCCTAGCGCAGCAGCTTTTCCTAGGCGTGTGGAAGGGTGACGCCCTTTTGCCCCTGATACTTGCCGCCGCGATCCTTGTACGACACCTCACAGAGTTCGTCGGATTCGAAAAATACCATCTGGGCGACGCCTTCGTTGGCATAGATCTTCGCGGGCAGCGGCGTCGTGTTCGAAAACTCCAGCGTCACGTGCCCCTCCCATTCGGGTTCGAGCGGTGTCACGTTCACGATGATGCCGCAACGCGCGTAGGTTGATTTTCCGAGGCAGATCGTGAGGACGTTGCGCGGAATGCGGAAATACTCCACCGTGCTTGCCAGCGCGAAGGAATTGGGCGGAATTACACAGACATCGGATTTTAGATCCACGAAACTTTTGGCGTCGAAAGCCTTGGGATCGACGATGGTCGAGTTGATGTTGGTAAAAATCTTGAACTCGTCGGCGCAGCGCACGTCGTAACCATAGCTCGACGTACCATAAGAGATTATCCGCCCGCCGGCGTTCTTTCGCACTTGCCCTGGTTCGAAAGGCTCGATCATTCCATGGTCGGCGACCATGCGCCGGATCCAGCGATCAGATTTGACGCTCAACGTTCAACTCCTCATTCCATGATGATTTCGGGACCGGCGGTGCCGGTACGGCTGCGCTGCGCGAGCACGGCCGCGGCCTTGAGCGCGCAGGCGCGATAATCGCTCGCGTTATCGCCCGTGGGATCGGCGACCATGCTCGGCCGGCCGCCATCGGCCGCGGATTGAATGCGCGGATCCAGCGGTATGCGCCCAAGCAGCGCGACCCCGGATTCTTCGGCCAGGCGTGCGCCGCCGCCGGCGCCGAAAATTTCGGCTGTTTCACCGCAATGCGGACAGCGAAAGCCGGACATGTTCTCGACGATGCCGAGCACCGGCACCTCGACGCGCCGGAACATCGCCAGCCCCTTGCGTGCATCGGCAACGGCGATTTCCTGAGGCGTGGTGACGATAACCGCGCCCGCGACCGGCACGCGCTGTGCCAGCGTCAACTGGATGTCGCCTGTGCCGGGCGGCATGTCCACCACGAGATAATCGAGTTCGCCCCAGTCGGTCTCGCCGAGCAGCTGGGTGAGGGCCTGGGTCACCATCGGCCCGCGCCAGATCATCGGCGTCGCCGGATCTACCAGGAATCCGGCCGACATGACCACGAGTCCGTAGGCACTGAGCGGCTCGATGCGCTTACCGTCGCGGCTCTTGGGACGCCCGGATAGTCCCAGCATGCGTGGCTGACTGGGTCCGTAGATGTCGGCATCGAGCATACCGACCCGGGCGCCCTCGTCGACGAGCGCGAGTGCGAGGTTCGCCGCAACTGTGGATTTGCCCACGCCTCCCTTGCCCGAGGCGACGGCGATCACGTTTCCGATGCCGGCAAGCGGTTTCAGATTCGCCTGTACCGGATGCGCCCGCACGACCGAGCGCAGTTCGATCTCCACGGCCGCACCGGCGGCGTCAGACGCAAGCGCTTCGGTGAGCCGGTGCGCAAACTCGGCGCGTGAACGGCGCAAGGGATAACCGAGTTCGATCGTCGCACGAACCTGATCGTCGCTGATTTGCCAAGTGGTCGGCCAGCCGGCCTCGCCCAGCGTGCCGCCGAGCCAAGGCTCGGGTGTGGCGGCCAGCGCTTGTTCAAGAGCGGTACGATCGGGCGCTGACATGCTGCAGTGACTGCGGGTTCGCGAGTGAACAGTTTATCAGCGGCGTCTTCGTCTCAACGGATTCCGTCGGACACAATCCGATTCGGATTTCCCCGCCCTACCGTGCACGCCGCAAGGTAAACATTACGACGATGGCGAGCAACACGGTCGGCATCCAGGCCGCGACCAGCACCTGCAGATGAAAGGCGGCGCCCGCTTCAAGCACCGTGCGATCAACGAGATAATAGGCGAGGCCGACCACCACGCCGAGCGCGAGACGCTGCCCCGCTCCGCCGGCACGCAGGTGCCCGGTCGTGAACGCAAGCGCGAGCAGGACCATCAGCAGCACCGAAACAGGAGCCGCCATCTTGTGCCAAAAGGCCACCTGATAGCCGCGGGTCGCAAAACCGTTGGCGCTCAGATAATGGATGTAATCCAGCAGTCCCCGCCAGGAAAGATTCTCCGGATCCACCACCAGGACCTGAAACGTGGACGGAGGAACAAAGTTCGGCCACGGAAGCACGGGATTCGTGAAGCTTTGCGTGCGCGCGCCGTCAAGGCGGGTACCGGTCACGTCGTGCAGCGTCCAGGCTCCCTTCGCATAGGTCGCTTCCGCAGCTTCGCTCATCGCAGTCACCGCGCCCTGGGCATTCAGGTGGTAGATGTGCAAGGCTTCGAGCGCCGTGGGCGAATCGACTTTCAGAACATGCACGATTTCATCGTCGGCCTTGAGCCAGATCCCGTTCGCTCCCACGACGTTGATTTGTGCATACATCTTCTCGACGCGTAAGGTTTCGGCCAGCTGCTTCGCCGGGGGGGCGATGAATTCACCGAGAACCACGGCGAGCAGCGCCAAGGCAAGCCCGCCCCAGGCGACCGCACGGGCGAGCCGCAAAATGCTCGCGCCCGAGGTGCGCATCAACACCAGCTCCTGGTTGGCGGCCAGGGCTCCGAGCGCGAAAACCGCACCGATCAGCGCGCCGACCGGGAACATGTCGTAGGCCGTCTGCGGCATGGTGAGCGCCGAATAGCGCAAGGCCGTGCCGACAGTGAAACTCCCGGTGCCGACGTTGTGAATCTGGCTCAGAAAGGTTAGGAAAAAACCAACCCCGAGCAGGGCCGCGAGCGCGATCAGGGCGCCCACGAGCAGCGTGCGGCTGAGATAACGATCAACCAGCATGCCGCTTCCCGAAACGCAGCGTATGGGGCATATAGCGCAGATAAATCAATATCAGGCCCGCGATTACGAACAAGCCCGGCACCCACCAGACGCCGGGCACGACCGGCGTCGCGCCCTGCGCGACCCACACTCGGGCAACCCCGAGCAAATTGAAGTAAACCAAGTAGATCAGGATGGCCGGCACTAGACGGACGAAGCGTCCTTGACGCGGTCGGGTGTGGGCGAGCGGCACGGCGATCAGAAGCAATACCAGCACAGTCAGCGGCTGCATATAACGCCACTGGAGCGTGGCGCGGGCGGCCAAATCGTCGCGGGCCGCAAGCTCGGCAGTGGGTACTTGATCCGGATCGGTAGCGCCTGGACCGGGCGAGGCCGGGCGAATGAGCAGCGATGCGCTGCGAAAGCGGGTGACCGTCCAGTCGAGTCGGCCGGGTATGCCCGCATAACGGTAGCCGGGAGCGAGCTCGAGATGCCGCTCGCCGTCATCCGGATTTGTGACCAGCTTGCCGCGGGTTCCGGTCAGAACGACCGACCGTTCATCCTCTTCCATCTGGGCAAAAACGTTGACGAGTTCGCCGCCATCTTTGCTGATCCCGTCCACATAGAAAACGCCCCCGGAGGGAAGCGGCTTGAATTGACCCGGGACGAGCACGCTGATCTTGGCCTGGGAACGGGCCTGCTGTTCGATACGGTGACCGGTCGCCTGCGACCATGGCGATACGTACAGCGCAAGCCAAGCGAGCAGGGCCGCGGCAATCAGGCCGAGCATCGCAAAGGGGCGGTACAGTCGGGCCGGGGTCAATCCGCAGACAAAACCAGCCACCGCCTCGCCGTCGCGATACAGCCGCCCGAGCGTCAGCATGGCGGCGAGAAACAGACTCACCGGCAGTACGATCTCCAGCAGGCCCACGACGCTGAGTCCGATCAGGAGAAAAGACGTGGCGGCGGGTATCTGTCCCGTGGCCGCCTCACCGAGATAGACGGCAAATCGGTTGACGACGACTACCAGCACGAATACGCCGGCGACGCCACCCCAAGCAAGAGCGGTTTCGCGCGCAACGTAGCGGCCAAAGATTCCGAGCATCCGTTTCGATCGGTTAGACTAGCGACGCAGGCGCTCGCCCGGCGGTGTTCGTGCACCGCGGAGTACGCGGCCCCGCGCAAAATCCGGCAGTGGAGCAAAATCCATGGACTACACCGTATCAAGCGGCACGTTTGCCG
>JBOIBN010000080.1:0-9166 GCA_050739575.1 Gammaproteobacteria bacterium | reverse complement strand
GGCGACGAGATAGGTGCCGGTCTCGATCCGGTCCGGCAACACATCGTAGTGGGTACCGTGCAGGGACTCCACGCCTTGAATGCGCACGATGTCGGTGCCGGCGCCTTCGATCTTCGCGCCCATCTGGCTGAGGCAGCAGGCGAGATCCACGACTTCGGGTTCACGGGCCGCGTTTTCGATGACCGTCTCCCCCGCCGCAAGGGTCGCCGCCATCATCAGATTCTCGGTTCCAGTCACAGACACCGGACTCATGAGTATGCGTGCGCCCTTAAGTCGCTTGGCGCTGGCCCGGATATAGCCTTGCTCAACCTTGATCCGAGCGCCCATCGCACGCAATCCCTTCAGGTGCAGATCCACCGGCCGGGAACCTATCGCACAGCCGCCCGGCAGCGAAACCTCGGCGCGACCGTAGCGCGCGAGCATCGGTCCGAGCACCAGAATGGAGGCTCGCATGGTGCGCACGAGATCGTAGGGCGCGACGAAGTCGTTGATGGGCCCCGAATCCACTTCGAGTTCCATGTGCTCGCCAACCGTGACTTCGACACCCATGCGCCGGAGGAGACTCACGGTGATGGTCACGTCCTGCAGGTGCGGCACATTACCGATCGTGAGCGGAGTATCAGCCAGGAGCGCTGCGGCAAGAATCGGCAGAGTTGCGTTCTTGGCCCCCGAGATGCGAACCTCACCCTCGAGCCGCGTGCCACCCTCGATCTGGAGCTTGTTCACGCGCTTTCCTGCGCCTCCTCGGGGGTGAGCGTTTTGAGCGTAAGCGCGTGAATTTCTCCGCCCATGCGCGTGCCGAGTGCGGAATAAACCGCCTGGTGACGAGCGAGGCGCGAGCGGGTGGAAAACCTCGGAGTCACGATCCGCGCCGCAAAATGCACGTCATCGGCCGTAGCGACCTCGACCGATGCCTCTGGAAAAGCGGCGGCGAGCAGGCTCTCTAGTTCGGCGCGGTTCACGCAAACAAGCCGGTGGGGCGGGGCATGGGCTTTTGAGTTTAGCAGAGCGCCGACCCGCCGCGGGCCGCGACTACAATAAGCTGAGATCTTTCCCGGATGCGTCGTGAATTTTTCCGCCCCGCCGGCCTCAGCGACCGGACTGATCCGCACCGGCCGCGAAGTGGTCGAGATCGAAGCGGCCGCGGTCGCGGCGCTTGCCGAGCGGCTGAACGGGACCTTCGCGGCCGCCTGCGGCCTCCTGCTCGCGTGCAACGGGCGCGTCGTCGTCACCGGAATGGGCAAGTCCGGGCACATCGGGCACAAGTTTGCCGCCACCCTGGCCTCCACCGGCACACCAGCCTTTCACGTGCACCCGGCCGAAGCCAGCCACGGCGATCTTGGGATGATCACCGGCGATGACGTGGTTGTCGCCCTCTCCAACTCCGGCGAAACCGCGGAAGTGCTCACGATCCTGCCGCTGATCAAGCGTCTCGGCGTGCGCCTGATCGCACTCACCGGCAATCCCGCCTCCACGCTCGCACGCGCCGCCGACTGCCACCTCGACGTTTCGGTTGGACGCGAGGCCTGTCCGCTAAATCTCGCCCCCACCGCGAGCACCAGCGCCGCACTCGCGATGAGTGACGCCCTGGCGCTGGCGGTCTCCGCAGCCCGCGGCTTCACCCCGGAGGATTTCGCCCGCGCCCACCCGGGCGGCAGCCTCGGGCGGCGACTCCTGCTGCGGGTCGCCGATCTCATGCATACCGGTGCGGCCATGCCGGTGGTGGGCGAGGCGGCACCGTTGCGGCAGGCGCTGGTCGAGATGAGCGCCAAGGGACTCGGAATGACGATCATTACCGATCCGAATGGCATCCTGCTCGGCGTCTTCACCGACGGCGATCTGCGCCGCAGCCTGGACCATGGGGCCGATCTCGCGACCCCGGTCACCACGCTCATGTCCCGCGAATGCACCGTCGCGAATCCCGAGATGCTCGCGGGCGAAGTTCTGCGACTGATGGAAGAGCGCCGCATCAACGGCATGCCGGTGGTGGAGGCCGGGCGTCTCGTGGGCGCCTTCAACATGCACGATCTCTTGCGCGCCGGGGTGGTATGAACGAGCGGCTTGCCGCGGTGCGCCTGCTGGCACTGGACGTGGACGGCGTGCTCACCGACGGCCGCATCTGGATCTTCGACAGAGGCGGCGAAGCGAAGGCCTTCCACATTCATGACGGCCACGGTCTCAAGCGGCTGATGGCCGCCGGTATCGTCGTGGTGCTGATTACCGGGCGACATTCGCCGGCCACCCGGCGACGCGCCGGTGAACTCGGTATCGCAGCCGTGCATGAGGGCGTCGAAGACAAGGGTCGCTGCCTGACTGAAGTAGCCGCCGCCGCCGGGGTACCGCTCGCCGCCTGTGCCTATATGGGGGATGACGAACCCGACATTTCGGCGCTCACGGCGGCAGGCGTCGCCCTCGCCCCGGCGAATGCCGTCCCTGCGGTACGTGCACTCGCCGATTGGTGTGCAACGGCCTCCGGAGGACGGGGCGCGGTGCGCGAAGCCTGTGAACTGCTGCTCGCGGCACGCCGGGTGTGATGAAAACCTGGACGATCAGGGCGCTCTGGCTCGCTCTTGCAGTGGCCGCCGGCTTCACGACCTGGCTGATTATCGCTAATCGCTCGCCGCCGACGCCGACGCCGACGCCCGTCGCCGCGAGTTCGGCTCCCGACTACGTGCTCAAGGACGCCGTTGTTACGCGTTACGACACCCTCGGCAGCCCGCGTTACGTGCTCGACGCCGCGACGATCGTCCATCTGCCGGTGAGCGGCGCCTCCGCGCTAACCCGGCCGACACTTGATTACTATTCCGCCTCCGGCACGACCTGGCGCATCAGCGCGGCGCGCGGGCGACTGGACGCCGACGGCGATCATCTGATGCTCGCGGGCCAGGTGCAGGCCCATGAACTCGATCTTTCCGATCCGCTCCATTTCGCCGCTCCCACGGCCGAAATCGCGCTCGATCGGCGGATCGTGCGTTCGGCAGGCCGGGTGAAGCTGTGGCAGAAAGGCTACGAAACCGAGGGCACGGGGCTTTATGCGGATCTGCGCGCAGGCGTCGTGAACCTGCTGCATGAGGTAAGCAGCCGGTATGCGCGTTGATTTAGGCTCAACATTTGCGCTCGCGGCGGCGGCACTCCTCACGATCCTCGGGGCGAGCGCGACGGCAGCGCCGCAACCATCGCTCGTAATCACGGCCGATCGCAGCACGGCAATCAGCTTCGCGGACGGCAACCGCACACAGGCGACCTACGAGGGAAGCGTCGTGATCACGCGCGGCGCCGCGACCATCCACGGCGAACGCGCCATCGTGTACATGAAGAATCAGCATCTGGACAGGGCGGTCGTAATCGGCATACCGGCCATCTTCACCTGGCTGCCACAGCAGGGCGCTCCGGTGCACGGGAGCGCCGCCACGATCACCTATCTCGCCGCATCCGATACGGTGGTGCTCACGGGCAAGGTCAAGGTCCGGCGCGGGGGGGAAACTTTTTCCTCCGCCGAGGCGCGCTACGCGCTCAAGACCGGGACCCTCGCCGCACACGGCGGCAGCGGCTCCACGCCGGGCCGGGTACACGTGGTGGTTCCGCCGCCGGCGAGCACGGACAACCATCCGTGACACAGCTGACCGCCGAGAACCTGCACAAGCGCTTTCGCGGCCGCGAGGTCGTCAAGGGCCTGAGCCTGCACGTGGAATCGGGCGAAGTGGTGGGCCTTCTCGGTCCCAACGGGGCCGGCAAGACGACCTGTTTCTACATAATCCTCGGCTTGATCGCCTGCGATGCCGGACGCATCACGCTTGACACGCGCGATCTCACGCCGCTGCCCGTGCACGAACGCGCGCGCGCCGGCCTCGGCTATCTCCCGCAGGAGACCTCGATTTTCCGCCAGTTGAGCGCGCGCGATAACGTACTTGCGGTGCTCGAACTCAGCCGTGTCATCAAAACCCGGCGCGCCCGCGCAGAGCGCGCCGAGGAACTGCTTGAGGCGCTCGGCGTTCTCCATCTCGCCGACACCAGGGGCAACGGCCTTTCGGGCGGCGAACGCCGGCGCGTGGAGATTGCCCGCGCGCTGGGCTCGGATCCGGCCTTTATGCTGCTCGATGAGCCCTTCGCCGGCGTGGATCCGATTTCGGTCGTCGAAATTCAGCGCATCGTGCGTCATCTGACCGAACGCGGCATCGGCATCCTGGTCACCGACCACAATGTGCGCGAAACGCTGGGCATTTGCGATCGCGCCTACATCGTCAACGAGGGTGCAATGCTCGCCGCGGGCCTGCCGCAAGAGTTGCTCGCCGACCCCGCCGCAAGAGAGATCTACCTGGGCAAGGACTTTCGCCTGTAATATGGTCGCATGACCCATTGCCGGCAACCCCGCGCACGATGAGTCCCACGTCCCGACTCGTCCCCGGCCTCGCCCAGCACCTTGCCCTCGGCCCGCGCCTGAGCGAATCCCTGCGTATCCTCGCGCTGCCCGGCGCTGACCTTGCGTCCTTGGTCGCAGCGGCACTTGCCGCCAACCCGCTGCTCGAGCGCCCCGAATCACCAATCGAAAACCTCCCCGAATCCGACTTCGAGGAGTCCCCGACGACGCTTGACTGGGCGAGTAGCCCGGCAGCCCCGGGCGCGGACGAAGATCGTTTCGACGAACCCATGGCGGACGACGACCTGCGCGGCCACTTGGAGAGCCAATTGGCGCTCGAGCGTCTGAGCGAACGCGATCATGCCGCAGCCTTGGTGGTGATAGACGCGCTCGAGGAAGACGGCTACCTGCACGAAGACAACGCGACGCTCGCCGCCGCCCTGAACGAATTCGATCCGCCCGTCGGCGTGGCCGAAATCGAGGCGGCCATCCGCCGCGTACAGCAATTCGAACCGACCGGCATTGCCGCCCGCAGCGTCGCCGAATGTCTACTGCTGCAACTTGAGGAACATCCGCCGGACACCCCCGCCCTCGCGCTGGCGCGGCTCTTGCTACGCGATCACTGCCCGGCCCTCGCCCGCGGCGACCGCGCGGAGCTTGCCCGTCGCATTGGCTGCGACGGCGAGGCGCTCGCGAGTGCCTCCGCGCTTATCCGTGCGCTGGATCCCCATCCCGGGTACCGAATCGGCTCGCCGTCCGTTCAGTATCTGGTCCCGGAACTCCTCGCGCACCCCGGCCCGGACGGCTGGCGGGTGGAAATAAACCCGGCGGTCACGCCGCGGCTCTTTGTGAACGAATCCTATGCCGCCTGGCTCGGCGCCCACCGGGGCGAGGCCGGCAGCGCACCGCTCGCCGCGCAACTCGAGGAAGCGCAGTGGCTGCTCCACAGTCTCGCCCAGCGTGAACAAACGCTGCTTCGGG
The DNA here is from genome assembly GCA_050739575.1 of Gammaproteobacteria bacterium. Taxonomy (GTDB): domain Bacteria; phylum Pseudomonadota; class Gammaproteobacteria; order JAKDMP01; family JAKDMP01; genus JBOIBN01. The sequence goes on along the minus strand of JBOIBN010000080.1, from coordinate 3,828 downwards.
TCGGGCGAGCCCTCGTCGCGCGCCAGTCCGCGTTTCTGGAGATCGGAGCGGCGGCGCTGGCGCCGCTTACCCGGCGCGATATCGCCGCCAAACTCGGACTGCATGAATCTACCGTGACACGCGCCGTACAGCACAAGTCACTCGCCACGCCACGAGGTGTTATCCCTCTGCGGAACTTCTTCTCCGCCACCCTATCCAGCCTGGGAGGAGAGGACATTTCGGCCGCCGCAGTGCAAGCGCAAATCAGGGAGTTGATCGCTACCGAAAATCCCACCGATCCGCTGAGCGACGCGACGCTCGCCCGCGCGCTCGCCGTCCGCAATATCCGGGTCGCGCGGCGCACGATTGCCAAATACCGGGAGGCCGCGGGCCTTCCGAACACCCGGGAGCGCAAACGCGCCGGAAAGACAAACATCCCTGCTCACCGAGCCTCAAAGCTCACACTCCAAGGAGAATCTCATGCAGAACACGATCACAGGCCGGCATCTTGACATTACTCCCGCGCTTAAAGACTACGTGGAGAGCAAATTCGAGCGCCTGGAACGTCATCACGAGCCGCCAACCTCCGTGCAGGTGATTTTGACCGTGGAAAAACTCGATCACAAGGCGGAAGGCATTTTGCGTGTCTCCGGCGAGACCGTGTATGCCGAATCCACCGACGAAAACATGTACGCGGCCATAGATGCGCTCGCGGACAAACTCGATCGCCAACTGCGTCGCCACAAGGGCAAGCGCACAAACCATCACGCAACCCCAGGCGCGCGAACGCAGGACGGCGGCTAGTGCCCGGTCTCACAAATAAGCTTTCAAACTTTGCTGCGTTGCGACTCCTCGTCATAGCTGCGGCTATGCTTCATTGCCGCCGTCTTGCCAGCCGCAAGAATCCACTGCCAAGTCAGGCAGCTTGTTTATGAGACGGGATAGTAGCGCAAACATGTCCACCAAACTGGTGTTGCTGGGAGGCCTGTCCGGCTCCGGAAAATCGGGCGCCCTCAACATGCTGGAGGATCTCGGCTATCACACCGTGGACAACCTCCCGCTGCCCCTCGTCCCCGAACTGGTCACAAGCACGGTGGGGAGCGGCGAAGCGCGTTTTGCACGTCTCGCCGTCGGTGTTGACCCCAAGAGCACACCCGAGGAATTCGAGCGCCTGGCGGAACGGGTCCGCGAATGGCGGAGTGCGCCGCATGGTTGTACCGTCGTTTATCTCCTCACCGACGAGGCGACGCTCACCAAGCGCTACAGCGAAACCCGCCGTCGTCATCCGTTGGCCGGCGGCGGTCGCGATCTCGCCGCCGCTATAGCGGCCGAACGGGAACGTCTTGCTCCGCTCGCCGAACTCGCCGACGTAAATCTCGATACCAGCGACACCAACGTGCACGAACTGCGGGAATTGATCCGGAAAAGGGTGGCGGCAGAGTCCGGACGCCCGATGACCTTGATGGTCGAGTCCTTCGCCTATCGCACGGGGATCCCGCAAAACGCCGATCTCGTTTTCGACATGCGCTGTCTGCCAAACCCTTACTGGGAACCCGAACTGCGGGACCAGACCGGCCTCGACGCCGACGTCGTAAACTACCTTGAGCGTGACCCCATGGTCACGCACATGCTAGCGGAACTTGAACGTTTTCTTGTAGAGTGGATTCCGACGTACTCGACGAGTAATCGCAGCTATCTCACAATCGCGATCGGCTGCACCGGCGGACTTCACCGCTCCGTCTACATCGCCGAACGCCTGGCCGAGCGTTTCGCCTGCCAGAGCGGTTGGCGGGTAATCGTCAAGCACTGGAAATTAGGCCGGGAAGGTCGCGAAATCATTCCCACCAGTCTGGCCGCCGCTAATCCGGAATCGGGAGAATGCCCCCGCGGCGAAGCGACATAGATCGTGTCGCCGCCATCCAACAAACTGCTCTCAGCATGAGTGTTACTTTGGTATATTGACAGTATATGTGCTTACTTATCACACTTTACAAACTTGCGATTTACCCTTGGCATGGACTGATTCCCTTGCTCCTGGCAACCAAGCGGGGAATTTTCTTCTTGTCTGTAATTTTCTTTGACACGATCATGTCTTGAGAGCCAAGTTCTACGCCCCACAAGAAGCACGCAACAACCATCTCGATCCGCTGATTCCATATCCATTCAGGCACTTTCTTCGGTGTCGAGTGGAATAGCCGCTTCCCATTGTGGGTTGCGAGTTCCCTGCAAACAACCCAGATTGGCGCTGGTTGATGTGCATTGAGCATCCGTGGCCGCATAGGCGCATACTTCATCGTGGGGTTCGCCGCTTACCAAGGATAAAATTGTGCTCAGGACACCCCGGGCTACCGAATACACGAGCCATTGTCGGTATCTTGTACTCGAGAAATCCGATTCCCGGATAACCGACTGCGACAAACTTTTGTGAAATTTTCCCTTTGAGGTACTGCACCAGCCGCGATGCGGATAGATACGGCGGCATTCTGATCAACATGTGCACGTGATCCCAGTTGATCGTCCCATATAGACTCGCATCTCCTTGTTCCACGCTATCTCGGACAGCAACCCCCCGCAGCGTTCTCCCTACCTCCCCACCCAATACCTGATACCAGTACGCCGTCCATATCAGGCGGTATTTGCAGTCCCACACCGTATGACTGCTTCGCTTGTAGCTTTCCATCTTACCAAGATGAACTAGCCTACCTATCCATCGCCTAAATTTACCGATCCACTATCGGGGACTCCAAAATGCACAGGGTTTCGTCACTCGGCCGTCAGGGACTTATAATCACCTGCGGCCCCCCTCATGGTACCCGGTTGCGTGACATCCAGGCGGAAGCTGGCCATGGCGGCTTAAACCCTGCTTCTGGCCGTCTCGAAAAATGGGTGATGCCGGCAACTTGGCCTTGAGCATTTGAATTCCACCCTACATTTGTGATGTGCTCCAATTACCAGTGGGATTATATGGTGAAAAGATTGATTTTATTTCGCGTCAGATTGACATTAAAGAAGCTAAATAACAAGCGGTTATTGATGCGATTAAACAGGAAGAGAAAACAAGGCAAATCAGCGTTGCACATTCTTCACGTAGGGAAAACCGGAGGAACAGCGATTAGATACGCTTTAAGACGATACCAACAAACTGATCGCTACGTAATCTATCTCCACTACCACAATTTCACGCTTAGAGACGTATCGGAGGGAGAAGAAGTTATTTTCTTTTTACGGGATCCAATAACTCGATTTGTCAGCGGATTTCTTGACAGATACCATCAAAGTCAGCCGAGATATTTCGCACCATGGAGCAAGGGCGAGCGAGAAGCGTTCAAGTATTTTCACACTCCGAATCAATTGGCCATGGCTCTTTCGTCTGAAGACGCCTCAGAAAAGGCAATGGCTGAAAACGCCATGTTGAGCATTAAACACGTGAACTTTTATTCTGATTGGTTAGAGAACGCAGAGTATTTGCTGGTCAGGTTGCCTGACATTTTTTTCATAGGCTTTCAGGAAACCCTTACGGAAGATTTCGAGGCTCTTAAATCAAAATTGGACATTCCGGGCACTTTAAAGCTGCCGTACGATGATGTTCTGGCCCATAAAAATATCCGCGATTCTGACCATAACCTTGAAAAGGCCGCCCTTGACAATTTAAGAAATTGGTACGAGCAAGATTACAATCTTATTAGTCAATGCATGAAAATCAGGGAATATTTAATGGGCACATGGTAATCCCCCCATTATTAGCGGCAGCCAGAAGTAGGGTTTAGGCCGCCATGGCCAACTTCTGCATGGGCGTCACCCCGCCGATGCCCATGTTGGGCCGCTCGTGATTATAGGTCCATAACCAAC
>JBOIBN010000079.1:0-9308 GCA_050739575.1 Gammaproteobacteria bacterium | reverse complement strand
CGCCGCCGTCGGGGCGGGCACGAGCGACGCCCAGTCGCTGCATCGGATTGAGCCTGCATCCGTTCGCGAGGAGGTGGAGGCGGCCGGCTTCGTACTGGACGCGGAAAGCACCATGCTCGCGAACAAGGACGATCCGCACTCGATCAAGGTGTTCGATCCCTCGATCAAGGGCGCGACCGATCGCTTCGCCTATCGGTTCGTGAAGCCCTGACAGGCCCGGGTGCCGACTTCATGTCGACCTCCCCAATGGCGACGCTTGCCGAACAACTCGGTTTCGTGCCCGTGAATCTCGGGAAGATCGAAGAAAGTGGCACGCTGGTGCAGGCACGCGGCCGCGCCTGGGGCCCACTGATCTTCCAAGATCTGTTCAAGTAAGGAGCCGTGAGCGATGTACGACCATCACGGCAAGATCGTGATCCCCCTGCAGCTCGGATCACTGCTCCGGAAATATTAACCCCTCTGCGAGGAAACATCTCATGTCCAACCAACTCGATCTCTCGAAAGAACTCAGCGGCCGCCGTGCCCTGGTCACCGGAGGCACACGCGGCATCGGCGCGGCCATCGCGCAGCGTCTTCTCGATGCCGGCGCCAAAGTCGTAGTCGCTGCGCGTACACCCAACAGCGATACACCCGCGGCGGCAACGTTCGTCGCCGGCGACGTCACCGCGAGCGAAGGCGTGGAAGCAATCGCGACGAAGGCGCTCGCGACGCTCGGTGGCCTCGACATTCTCGTGAACAACGCGGGCGGTGGGCACGCGTTTCTGGGAGGGTCCTGGACGATTCCCGACAAGGCGTGGCATGAGAGCTTCGCGCTCAACCTGTTCGCCGCGATCCACCTCACAAACGCAGTCCTCCCGGCGCTCCGCGCATCCAGGACCGCGGCCGTCGTGAACATTTCTTCGGCGGCCGCAGCGATGCCGTTTGCACCCTCTGCGCACTATGGCGCCGCAAAGGCGGCGCTCGAGTACTACTCGCGCACGCTCGCGGTGGAACTCGCGCCCAGCGGCATCCGTGTGAACGCCGTGTCGCCCGGCATCATCTCAACGCCGGGTTCCGAGGAGTTCAGCAAGACGACTCCGGGATTTTCCCCTGATGATTGGCTCCGGAATATTCCGCTGGGTCGCATTGGCGCCACCGAGGACATCGCCGAAGTCGTCGCGCTGCTCGTGTCGGATCGCGGGAAGTTCTTGACTGGCGTGAATTACCGTGTCGATGGCGGAATGACGGCGCGCTGACGGTCAGGCGTTTGCAACGGAGTTTGCGCGATGCCTCTTTTGATCGCGCGGGAAAAGGAAGCGTTGCGGCAAACAGATTGTCTGACTTCAACTCGACCTTAATGTGCTTAAATCTGGAGGATATTCAATGCGAATTTTTGTTACCGGCGCAACCGGATTCGTCGGCTCCGCCGTCGTTGCCGAACTGATCGCCGCAGGACACGAAGTGCTCGGCCTCGCCCGTTCGGATGCGGGTGCCGCATCGCTCGCCGCGGCAGGCGCTGAGGTTCATCGCGGCTCGCTCGAAGATCTGGAGAGTCTGCGCAGCGGCGCAGCCAAGGCGGACGCAGTGATCCACACCGCCTTCAATCACGACTTCTCCAAATTCGCGGAAAATTGCGAGCTGGACCGGCGCGCCATCGAGGCACTCGGCGCCGCGCTCACCGGCTCCGATCGTCCCTTGATCGTGACCTCCGGGGTTGCGGTTGTGGCAGCCGGGCCCATCGGGACCGAGGAAGACCGGTCTGTCCCGGCTTCCGATTCCTATCCTCGCGCGTCGGAAGCTGCGGCCAACGTACTGGCCACGCGAGGAGTGCGCGTGTCCGTCGTGCGCCTTGCAAACTCGGTCCATGGCGAAGGCGATCACGCCTTCGTTCCGCACCTCATCAGTGTCGCGCGCGAAAAGGGCGTGTCGGCTTATGTGGGCGAAGGATTCAACCGCTGGCCAGCCGTGCATCGGCTTGATGCTGCCCGCGTTTATCGGTTGGCGCTCGAGCATGGCGCCACCGAAGGCCCGTATCATGCAGTCGCTGATGAGGGCGTGCCGCTCAAGGATATCGCCGGCGTGATCGGTCGTTGCTTGAACTTGCCGGTCGTCAGCAAGACCGCGGAAGAAGCGGCCGAGCATTTCGGATGGTTCGCGCCATTCGTGGCGATGGACGTTCCGACCTCGAGTGAGCGCACCCGGGAACGGCTGGGCTGGCAGCCGCAGCAGCCCGGCCTGATTGCCGATCTCGAACACGGGCGCTATTTCGAAGTCTGAACAGGCTGAGCACTGGCGTCTTCGCAACCGGCATCCTGGGAGCACTTCGCAGTTAATCCCAGGATGGTCAACTTCGCACTGTATTATAAAATTGAGCAGGTCTTCCACAGTTTCAGGAGTTTTCGTATGAAAGCAGGCATTCTTGGTTCAGGACAAGTGGCAATGACATTGGCTAGCGGCTTTCTGCGGCACGGCCATGAAGTCATGTTGAGTACACGCACGGCGTCCAAACTCGCGGATTGGGTCAAGAAAAACCCCGGGATGCGTGTCGGCAGTTTTGCAGAAGCAGCGAAGTTCGGTGAAGTGGCCGTCCTCGCCGTCAAGGGCACGGCCGCGGTGGAGGCACTGCGCGCAGCGGATGCAGCGAATCTTGCCGGCAAGACTGTCATTGATGCGACCAACCCCATTGCCGACGCACCGCCGGTCAACGGTGTACTCAAGTTCTTCAGCAGTCTTGACGATTCACTGATGGAGCAGTTGCAGCGGGAATTCGAGAAGACGTATTTCGTCAAGGCCTTCAATTCCGTCGGGAGCGCCCTGATGGTCAACCCGTCGTTAAAAGGCGGCAAGCCCACCATGTTTATATGCGGCAACGACGAGGGCGCAAAGAAAACCGTGCGCGGCATCCTCGATCAGTTCGGCTGGGAAACAGCAGACATGGGCAAAGCCGAAGCGGCACGCGCCATTGAACCGTTGTGCATGCTGTGGTGCATCCCGGGCTTGCTGCACAACGATTGGGCGCATGCGTTCAAGCTACTGAGCAGCAGGTCGGCAACACTATTCTCGGAGGGATAAATGCGGATCAAAAGCTACAAAGTAATTTCTATCACCAGGCCGCATCATACGACCGTCATATGAAAAGAGATCACCATGCAGGACAAACTTGTCGCCCTGGTTACCGGGGCCAATAAAGGAATCGGTTTTCAAATCGCGAAGGATCTCGCGACGCATGGCTTCACCGTGCTCGTCGGGTCGCGCAATCTCGAGCGCGGGGAGGCAGCCGCGAAGAGCGTCGGAGTGGATGCCCACGCCCTTCAGCTCGATGTTACGGATCAGACCTCCATCGCCGCCGCGGCCGAGCGCATCCGGAACGAGTTTGGTCGTCTCGACGTGCTCGTGAACAATGCGGGCATCTCGCACGCGGGAAAGTCGGGCAGGTCGCTCGAGGAAATTGTGCAGTCGGGTCGCGCGAGCGTCGCGTCTCTCGACGAAGTGCGCGCGGTGTTTGAGACCAACGTGATCGGCGTCATCGGCGTCACGCAAGCGATGCTTCCACTCCTGCGTGAAGCGCCGGCGGGACGCATCGTCAACGTGTCGAGCGGCAGAGGCTCGCTCACCTTGACTTCGGACCCGACGGATTCACGTCGGCGTACGATGTTCGGCGTCACCTACTCCTCGTCGAAGGCTGCCCTCAATGCGATCACACTCGCCTTCGCGCTGGACCTCGAGTCGACGCGTATCAAGGTCAACGCTGCGGCCCCGGGATTCACGGTGACGGCTATGAACAATTTCGAGGGCACGCGTACCGTCGAGCAGGCTGCACGCGAGGCCGTGCGTCTCGCGTTAATCGGCGACGATGGTCCGACGGGCACCTTCTCCAACGAAGGCGGTCCGATCCCGTGGTGATGGAGTGCGTAACAAGCGCTCGCTCAAGAGCGAAACCCTCAGCAGATGGGCCGGCACACGGCACCGTCCGCCATCGCTGCATAGAACAGACAAGGAGCGAATGTTATGACCGATCGAAACAATCTGGGCGGCGAATTCACGCTGCCGGGCACGTCCATTTCCCTGAAGCGCATGGGCTACGGTGCCATGCAACTGGCCGGCCCGCGGGTTTTCGGGCCGCCGAAAGACCGCAACGCCGCCGTGGCAGTTCTGCGCGAGGCGGTCGAGCGAGGCATCAACCACATCGACACCAGCGATTACTACGGTCCGCACGTCACCAACCAAATCATCAAGGAATCCCTGCATCCTTATCCGAACGAGTTGCACATCGTCACCAAGGTCGGCGCGTTGCGGGACGCCAAGGGCGGCTGGCCCCATGCGCGCTCCCCCGAGCAGCTGCGCCAGGCCGTGTACGACAATCTGAGCCATCTCGGCCTCGACGCGCTCGACGTCGTCAATTTGCGCGTCGGCGGATTCGACCACCCCGAACCGGGCTCGATCGCCGAACCGTTCACCGCGCTCGCCGAGATGCAACAGGAGGGATTGATCAAGCATCTCGGTATAAGCACCGTCTCCGCCGAGCAGGTCGCCGAAGCACAGTCCATCGCGCCGGTCGTGTGCGTGCAGAACTTTTACAACGTCGCCCAGCGGGCCGACGACGACCTGATCGACTCCCTCGCCGCACAGGGGATCGCCTACGTGCCCTACTTCCCGCTCGGCGGCTTCTCCCCGCTGCAGTCCGACACGCTGGAATCGGTCGCCACTGGTCTCGACGTCACCCCGATGGCTGTCGCGATCGCGTGGTTGCTCCAGCGTTCTCCGAACATCCTGCTCATCCCCGGGACTTCGTCCGTCACGCATCTGCGCGAAAATCTCATGGCCGCGGAGCTGCAACTTCCAGCGGAAATCGTGGCTAAACTGGATGGAATTGCAGCTCAGGAGAAAAGTCATGATTGATACGGCACCACGCACCATCCTCGTCAGCGGCGCAACCGGGCAACAGGGCGGCGCCGTCGCCCGGCATCTACTCGATAAGAATTTCCGCGTACGCACCCTTACCCGCGATCCCGAGCAGCAGGCCGCCCGGGCGCTCGCCGCCGAGGGCGCAGATGTCGTGGCAGGTAACTTCGACGACGCCGGAAGTCTCGATCAGGCATTGGATGGCGCGTATGGCGCATATAGCGTGCAGAACTTCTGGAAGTCGGGCCTGGAGGGCGAGATTCGCCAGGGCAAGGCATTCGCGGAGGCCGCCGGTCGCGCGAGCGTCGAACACTTTGTCTACAGTTCCGTCGGCGGGGCCGAGCGCGAGACTGGCATCTCGCACTTTGACAGCAAGTGGGAGATTGAAGAGCACATCCTCAAACTTGGTTTGGCCGCCACCATCCTGCGCCCGGTCTACTTCATGGACAACTGGATGAATTTCAAGGACGCGATCGTCGGCGGGCAACTTCCTCAGCCGCTTGATCCCGACACGCCACTTCAGCAGATTGCCGTGGATGATATAGGCGCCTTCGCAGCGCTCGCTTTTGCGAATCCGGCCAAATGGATTGGCCGGTCCGCGGAGATTGCCGGCGATGAGTTGACGATGACCGAAATGGCGGAAACGTTCGGCCGCGTTATCGGCCGTAAGGTCGAGTACGTGCAGTTACCGTGGGACACCTTCGAGGAACAGGCCGGCGGAGAAGTGACACCGATGTACCGCTGGTTTCAATCCGATGGGTACGAAGCCGACATCAAAGCGCTGCGCGAAGAATATCCGCAGCTTACGCGCCTGGAATCGTTCCTCCGTGCGAAATCTTTCGGCTCATAGGTAAAGTCCGTTTCTGCAAGCGAGATCTCACGCATCTGAACGGGACTGTTCGCAATATTTGCGGGGATTGGATCAAACTTTAGTGGAATCGGTTCGGATGACGCCCGCGAAGATGCTGAGCGCATTGCGCAGTCCACTTGTGACCTCGGGCGTCGCGAGAATATTCGTCGCGGGTTTGCTTCACTACGCGGGCATGTCCACTACCGGCGAGGGGCAAGATTGTCGTCAGGACGGCGACGCGAGGCGTATGCATTCCTCGTGCATTTTGCGGCTGGCGATGGGCAGACGCTCGGCTAGAAAATCGACCAAGGCGCGCACACCGGGTAGCAGACCGCGACGACTGGGGTAGACGAAGTGCATGATGCCCTGCGGTGTGCTCCATCCCGGTAACGCCTGTTCCAGCTGGCCATCACCGAGCAGCGGTGCCGAAATCCACTCCGGCAGCATCGCCACGCCCATGCCGCGGCGCGCAGATTCCAGCAGCACGGCGAAATCGCCGCAGATGACCCGCGCCTGCATTTCCACGTGGGCGTGATTATCCTCGGCATCGACCAACTCCCAGACCTGCGCGCCATCGTGCTCGTACATCGATAGCGCAGGCAGACGCGCCAGTTCCGTTGGCACCGTCGGTCGTCCAAGGCTGTCAAGCAACGCTGGCGTGGCGACGGGGATGGCGCGTGATTGGCCAAAGTTGCGCATGATAAATGCGGTGTCGGTATCCAGTTTGGTGCGCACGCGGATGGCGACGTCGATGCCCTCGCCGATCACGTCGACGCGACGATCGGTGGTTATCAGGCGCACCTGCACCTTGGGGCACTGCGCCAGGAAATCCGGCAACACCTGCGCCACCACGGTCTGCGCCAGCGCGATAGGGCAGCTGATGCGCACGATGCCGCGCGGCTCCGCGCGTAATTCGTCGACCGCATCCTGCGCCGCCTGTGCTTCTTCCAGCACGGCGTGGCAATGACTGAGGAAGCGCTCCCCGACCTCGGTCACCACGAATCGGCGCGTGGTCCGTTGCAACAGGCGCACGCCAAGGCGTTCCTCCAACTGCGCCACGCGTTTGCTGAGGCGTGACTTTGGTATGCCCAGCGTGCGACCGGCCGCCGAGAAGCCGCCATTTTCGACCACGGCAGCAAAGAAGTACAGGTCATTGAGATCCTGCAAGGCCCCGCGCTGTTCCTGCATCATCGTTTCCATATGTGAACATTGAGTTCTATTTTAGCCTACTTATCATTTCATTGTTCGCCTTATATACTCAATCTCACTCGCATCGGTGGATGCGAGACAACTTTCACAGGAGTAACGACCATGAAACTTTTACACCTGGACTCAAGCGCCCTCGGCCAGTTTTCCGTTTCGCGCCAGCTTAGCGCGATGATCGTGCGGGAATGGAAGCGACGGCAGCCCGGCATCGAAATTACCTATCGTGATTTGGCGGCCAACCCCATCCCGCACTGGATGCCAGTGGTGGACGCCAGCCGCGAACCGGACGCCTTGGGCCAAGCCGTGTTCGACGAGTTCATGGCCGCCGACGTCATCGTGATCGGCGCGCCGATGTACAACTTCGGTATTCCCACGCAATTGAAAGCCTGGATCGACCGCATCGCCATTCCGGGCAAGGTGTTCCGTTATGGCGCCAACGGTCCCGAAGGTTTGGCCGGCGGCAAGAAGGTGATCATCGCGTCAAGTCGCGGCGGCATCTACAGCCAGGGACCGGGCGCAGCAATAGACTTCCAGGAACCGTATCTGCGTACCGTGCTCGGCTTCTTCGGCATCACCGACATCGAGGTCGTGCGTGCCGAAGGCGTCGCCATGGGTGCCGAGCAAAAGGAGCAGGCCATGCAGGCCGCGCGTGACTCGATCAGCGAAGTTCTCGCCGAGGCGGCCTGAGCCAGGCGATATTCACCTCGCGCGCAAACGGCGCGAGGTGAACGCGGCCAACTCATCCAGGCACGCCTCCGACGTTTGATCGACCGTAGTGGGAATTTTATGAAGTCATAGATCGAGATTAATACAGGACAATGGACGTTCTGTATCTTTCTTTGAATTGCTCAGGATTTGTGTCACGCCCGTAGCCCGCGGGTGATTGATATCACGACATTACACCTGCCGATGCTCGCACCTCTCGCCCGCGCCATTGTCTTCTGCTTCGCTGTCCAGCTCGGGCTCGCCCTCATCGTCATACCGACCCTCTACTACTGGATGAATCCCCGCCACCGGTGCGCAACCGAATAGCATCCCAAGCCACCACATAAAGTCTCCTGCAGAGCTTGGCGCGCTTTTCCCCGCAGCGGCCTTATTCCCCCCGATATCGTGCTATAGTTCCAGCAAATTTATACGTTAACACGCTAGATTAGACGTCAATTCAACGCCTAGTTGGCGTTAGGCACCGGGAGGAGTTTATGGATCAGGCTGCGACATTGAGCACCACACACGCGAAAGTTTCATTATTCGCCCACATTCTCTTTGCCGGGGCATTGTTGGTTGGCGTCTTCGTCTTGGGCTTTTTCCTCGGGAAGAGTCAGGGGCCAACAACGGTTAACCTTGCTTTACCAAACGGACTCAATGTGTCTTTGCCCGATGGAATACAAATTTCCGGTCTCCCAAATGAAAAGGTTGGTTGCCTTGAGTGGGTCAACGACCACATAAAAGATCCTAAGGCGGGAGTTATATCTCTCATCTGCAATGGCAAGAGCGGGCTATAAGGCGGTCGCGCTTAGCAAGGCGCGAGCCGACCGGCTGAGCTTAGGCGTTACAGCTCATGGAAGTAACAAAGATATTAGAAGGGATGATTGCGAGTCTGCTGGCTGCAGGTGTTATTGCGGGCGTCGCTTGGCTCTATAGCTGGTGCAGAAACATGCTCTTAGAGCGTGCGCTGAAACAGGCGATCAACCCTAATGGTGTTGGAGTTGAGTTCCGGCTGCATCCGCTGCACGCGGAATTTACCCTACAAATCCACAACTATGCCAATGCAACCATCCGCGTAAGAACTGTCATTTTTGTTTCAGAACATTGGCATATAGTGCTCGATCCGGACCCACAGAAGCGCCTCTTCCAAACACCTTTGAACAATGAAGCAACGCGCAAGAAGTTCAAACGAAAGCGCCTTTCGCGTGGCCTCCTGGAACCAGATAACAACCCTCACTCTATTTTACTTCCCTCTAAGACAATGGCCGTGTGGCGTGTAAACCCACAGACTATCGGTCAACGCGAATGGGTCATTAACGATGTATTCGTCGTATTTGAGTACGCCACACTGTTCGGCAATGCGGCAATGATCCGCGTTAAAGTGGGTGAAAATCCGCTTAAACTCATAAAACACAATTTTGAACGCTTGTCACGTGCTGCGCACCTCAAGAAGCCCTTTGATGAACCGTATGAGTTCGTAGCCGAGGCCTAACCAAATTCATTCACGTTGAAGCCGCTCTGCGGCTCAGCTTAACTCAGGCGTTGATATGACTTCCATTGTCAAGTGGGCACAAGCTATTTCATGGCGGTCTTCCTGTAGAGAGGGTCTGGCAGTGGCCCGGCCAATAACGCCGACGGTGGATCATGCTGATATCCGCGGGTTGGT
>JBOIBN010000078.1:0-9488 GCA_050739575.1 Gammaproteobacteria bacterium | reverse complement strand
GATCACAGCCGCAACATCATGACGGTCGAGGATCCGATCGAGTACTACATCGACGGCATCGGCCAGACCCAGGTCAACACGCGCGTGCAGATGACCTTTGCGCGGGGGCTCCGCGCGATTCTGCGTCAGGACCCCGACGTCGTGATGGTGGGCGAAATCCGCGATCTCGAAACCGCCGAGATTGCAATCCAGGCCTCGCTGACCGGCCATCTCGTGCTCTCGACCCTGCACACCAACACCGCCGTCGGCGCCATTCCCCGTCTCGACGACATGGGAGTGGAGTCGTTTCTGCTCGCCTCGAGCCTCATCGGACTTCTTGCCCAGCGTCTCGTGCGCCTGCTCTGCACGGAATGCCGCGAAGCCTATAGTCCTGAAGCGGCCGAGCGCCGGCTGCTCGGCGTTTCCGAAACGGAGCGGATCACCATCTATCGCCCGGTCGGCTGCGAGGCCTGCAACCACACCGGCTACCGCGGACGCACCGGCATCTACGAGCTGGTACCCGTCGATGAGAAGATGCGCCGCCTCATTCACGATCGCGCCAGCGAGCAGGATCTCGAGGCTTACGCGCGCACCAAGACGCCGAGCATCCGCACGCACGGACGCGAGCGCGTGCTCGCCGGCGAAACCAGCGTGGAAGAAGTCCTGCGCGTAACCCGTGAAGACTGACGTTAAGGGAAATATCCCGGGTCCCGGATTCTGATGGGCGCCTTCGAATACACCGTACTCGACACTCGCGGACGCGAAAAGAAAGGCGTCATCGAAGGCGACACCGCGCGCGCGGTGCGCCAGAAGCTGCGCGAACAGGGCCTCATCCCGCTTGCCATAGAAACCGCCGCCGAGCGCGAGAGCCGGCGCGCGCGCGGCGGCTTCACGCTGCGCCGCCGGATCAGCGCCTCCGACCTCGCGCTCGTCACCCGCCAGCTGGCGACGCTCGTGTCTTCGGGACTGCCGCTGGAGGAGGCGCTGCGCGCCGCCGCCGAGCAAAACGACAAGCCGCGCATCAAAAGCATGATCATGTCCGTGCGCGGCAAGGTCATGGAAGGTCACACACTCGCGAACGGTCTCGCCGAGTTTCCCCACATCTTTCCGGAAATCTTCCGCGCGACAGTGACGGCTGGCGAGCAGACAGGACATCTCGATGCCGTGCTCGAACGTCTCGCCGATTACGCCGAAAGCCGCCAGGATCTGCGCCAGAAGCTCGCCCTCGCCCTGATCTACCCGATCCTCCTCACTTTCGTGGCGACAACCATCGTGATCGGCCTGATGACCTACGTCGTTCCGCAGGTCGTACAGGTCTTCGTCAACATCAACGCGCAGCTGCCGCTGGTCACGCGGGTCCTTATCGCACTTTCCGCCGGACTGCGTTCATGGGGCTGGCTGATCCTGCTGCTGCTCATCGTCGCCGCCGTCGTCGTGCGCCAGATGCTCAAGCGTCCCGGACCCCGCCGCCATTTTCACGCCTGGCTGCTCAGGGCGCCACTCATCGGCCGCCTGAGCCGCGGGCTCAACACAGCGCGTTTTACCCGCACCCTTTCCATTCTCGCGGGAAGCGGCGTACCGCTCCTCGAAGCGCTCAGGATTTCCGGCGATGTGATCTCCAACCTTCCGATGCGCGAAGCGGTTACCGATGCGGCCGAGCGGGTGCGCGAAGGCGCCGCGATCCACAAGGCGCTCGCTCAGCGCAAGCTTTTCCCGCCGATGACGATCCATCTCATCGCGAGCGGCGAGCAGTCGGGCGCGCTCGACGATATGCTGGAGCGCGCTGCCATCAATCAGGAACGCGAACTCTCGGGCCTGATCTCGGGTATGCTGGCGATCCTCGAACCAGCGATGATCCTCGCCATGGGCGGCGCCGTGCTTTTCATTGTGCTCGCCATCCTGCTTCCCATATTCGATCTCAACCAACTCGTCCACTGACAGGTTGCCGAAAAACTACTACGCTCGGTATCTCGAACGCGGGCGGTGCTCGGAATCCTCATTTACTCACATGTAAACTGCGGTTCCTGTGCTCCGGCCACGTCCGAGCTCCCTTCGCTCGCTACGTTTTTCAGCAACCTGTCAACACCAAGCCAGCGGTTCACTCCGGCGGGATATTGGCGCCCAATTCGGCGACGAGTTCGCCATTACGCGGCGCCGTCAGATTTTCTTCTCCCACCGCGGCAAACACTTCGGAGGTGGGCACACGCTCGCGCCCCGTGCGAAACTGCGCCTGCACGAGCGCGCGGGCCGCAAGCTTCCCGGCAATCTCGAAACGCTGCTCGAAAACGAACCACGTGTCATTCCAGTCCACGATTTCCGTTGCGAGCGTGTAGCGCTGCCAGAGTTTCAACGGCCGCTGAAAGCGGATTTCCACCGCGGCCGCCACCGCGTACCAATGTCGTTGCCGCATGATGCTTAACAGACCGCTTGCGAGCACGATGTCGAGCCGGCCGAGATCCATCAGCGTGAGATAGCGTCCGTTGTTCACATGGCCGAAGAGATCGAGATCGTTCGGCCACGCGCGTCCTTTCAACCGCGAAGGCTCGAACGTCGAACGTCGCGGCGAATGCAGATTCCGCAGCCAAAGTCCGAGCAGCCGCAGGTAGAGATTCATTGCACGGGTTGTGAGATCTCGTCGAGCCAGGCAAGCGTCGGCGCAAGATCGGCAGCGTCGGCTGCTTCACGCAGCCGCGGCAGCGCTTCGACGTTGTCGAGATGGATCGGCGTGCCGTCGATCCAGGGATTGAAGCGGTGATAATACGCATGCAACAATTGACGGCACTGGTAATTCACCATGTCCACGCCGGCATCGAGGACCAGCCCAAGGAGCGGCCGCGCCCACTGTGCCAAACCCCACTCGTGCGCCTCGGGGCCGAGATGGAGCGGGCCACGGCCGGTGCCGAGCGATAGTACGCGCAACGCATCGAGCGCCGGACGCTCGCCGGCAAGCTTTTCGTCCTGCGTCAGCATCACGGCGCATAAAGCGGGATTTGCGGCAAAGACGCCACCGTCCACGTAACCATCCACTGCCTCGAAAACGGCCGGCACTGCGCTCGAATACAGCGCGACGTCGCGTGCAAGCGAATTTTCGTCGCCAGTGGGTCCGGGAAAGTTGTGAAAGAGCTTCGGCTTCCAGCGGCGCCGCGCGGGATCGGGATTTTCGTCGTCGAGATCGAAGGCGGGCACGAGCACGCGCCGATCCAGATCGCCCAGGCGCCGGTCGGAGAAAACGCTGCGCAACACCGCCGCAAGTCTGCGCGCACTGTAACGCGGGCCGATCAGGCCGCCCACCTCGCGTATGCACTCGGCCAGCGAAGTCTCGAAGATCCGCCGCACGTTGCGCTCGTAAAGGTCGGCAATCTCCGCGGGCGAAAATCCGGCCGCGACGCTGAGCGCGATGATCGAACCGGTGGAAGTGCCGGCAATCAGGTCAAAGCGCGCGAGACAGCCCGGGCGCTCCTGTTCCAAACGGACCAGCAGGTGGGCCGTCAGGAGCCCGCGGATTCCGCCACCGTCGAGTGCCAGAATCCGGTAGGGCTGCGCCGCGGTCAAAGACTGTTCCGGTTACGAACGCCGCCGCTTGAACTTGGTGCCGATCAACTGCCCAGAACGCAGACCGCGCCCGGTTCCTCCACCTTGAGCACGACGCTTTCGTTCGCGAAGAGCTGATAGTGGATGCCGTCGGTACCCGAGAAGCCGCAGCGCAAGTCTTGCCCGATCACGATGTGCCCGACGTTCGGATCCACCAGTACCGGCTTCGCAATCTCCGCCTTGTACACGCCCTTTTCGCACAGACGCTTCAGGTGCTCGAGTTGCAGCACGTCGCTGCCTTCGTAGCGGCGGAACAGCAGAGTGTAGTGCTTGGGCGGAAGGGCGAGTGCATAAGGACCGAGAAAGCCGTTCTTCTCCAGCGCCGCCACCGCCTTGAGCATGTCCTCAAGCACCTGCCCCGCATTCTTCCAATCGCCGATCCGCACCTTGGCGCCGCCCGAAATGCCGAGCAGACCTTCGAGCCCGGTTTCCTTGCTGCCGTCGTAGATGAACTCCTCCTCCCGGCGCGCGATCGCCTCGCCCGCCTCTTCGGCCGGGGTGAGATCGAGCGGCGCGCCTTGCTCTTCGGCCGCCACGACCCGGCGCATGCTGAGCTGGAAGCTCTTGCGGATCATCGGCACGGGCAACGCACGGGTGCTGCTTATAACCGCGCCCGCCTCTTCTGGACGCGGCTGGCGGCAATAATCTTCCGAGCCGAGTTCCAGCGCCGTAAGCCCGACGCCGTAGGGGCCGTCCACGTCGAGAAAACGTCTCGCCGTCAAGTCCTCGCGCGCCGCCGTAACGGCCGCGGCTTCGATCCGGTTCCAGGTCTCTTCGGAGAATGGCGCCAAATGACGATTCAAATAATCCATTGCTGCTCTCCTGTTCGAATGCTTTAAAAACTCGTCCGCGAACTTTTTATGAACGCCCAATTAAATGTTCATGTGCCAGATTAGCGACGGGTCATCTCCGAATAAGCCGAAGAACCCTCAGGGTTTGCCCACCGTAAACTCGTTACCGCCGCCCTTCTTGCCGCCGGCGCCCATCTTGATTTCCTCGACTTCGGTAATCGGCGCCTCGGTGAACAGATAGGTCTTGAGCTGCGCGGCGAAATCAGGGCTGTTGCGGCGCAGCCATTCGAGCACCATCGAGGCGTGTTCGATTTCTTCGCGCATGTTGTGCAGCAGGATTTCCTTCAGCTCGTCGTCGCCGCAGGCATCCGCGCGCTGCCGGTACCAGTCCACGGCCTCGAGTTCCTCCTGCAGCGACGTCAGCGCCTGATGCAGGTTGCGCGTCTGCTGCGAGAGCTGTTCCAGCGGTTCGTGATAACCGATACTGTTCGCCATCGAATACTCCTTACTCTTTACTCTTTCATTATCGCCCAGCCTGCATTTTAGACCGAGTCCAGATTTCCAGCAAGGCGGTATGGCGTCAATTAAATGTGCAGGCTTGAAATATGTCTCGCAATTAGATACTGGAATTGTTCTGCTGTGGCTCTGCAACACAACATACTTCTGGACTTGGGCACGGGCTTCGCGAATTCGGTCTTGGCCGAGCACCCGGGTTGACAAAGATCTGATCGACAGCGCAACGTTTATCGGCTTCCCCATACTGCAATTTTGTCAGGTTTGTGGTACTTTTCGCTTATTCTCTACCGCGTCTCCAAGAAGGTTGGGCGTATGAAGCTACATCGAGACACACAGCCGACTTACAGGCCCGAAACGTCGCGTCTACGCGGCATTCTTTGCAAAAGTCTACATGCCCGGACGGCAATAGCGTCGTTTACAGCTATAGCCTGCCTTTGGAGCGGTGCCTGTCTTGCCTCGGCGGCCGCACCCGAGGAGAACTGCCCCTCTCAGTGGACGCAAACTCCTACCGCGCACTCCAATGAGGGATCACCTTTCGCATCTGGCATCTCGTTCGGTTCTTCCACGGACGGTTGGATCGTAGGTGGCCTCACCAACTCTAATAACAAGATTCATCCGCTGGCGGAATATTGGGATGCGAATAGCAATTCCTGGAGTTTTGGAAATCCAACCACCCCTGAGGGCGCAACGGGAGACGTTCGCCTAAACGATGTGATTGCCTTTCCGCAGTCGGGCGACAACGAGGCCGAGGCGTGGGGGGTTGGCTATCAATCCGGCCAGTTACTAATCGAGAACTGGCAGGGACCGGATCCTTCTTCGTCCTGGCAAATTGCTTCGCCTTCGCCGGTTCCGCCCGGGGCTTCATTCTTGACCGCTATCGCGGGCTCGAGCCGCAACGACTTGTGGGCGGTCGGATATGACTTCGTCACCACTACCTATACCTCAACCTATTCCGCGCAGATTGCCCACTATGATGGCGATGCATGGACCGTTACGCAGGCGCCGCCCCTCGGCAGTAGCACCGTTGGCAGCGGGCTGATAGGCGTGGCGGTCGATAGTGCCGATGACGCCTGGGCGGTCGGCTATCAAACCTCCGGCACCGGCGATCATGCCCTGATTGAACATTATGACGGCAGCGGATGGACGGCCGTTTCGGATCTCCCCAATCCGGGCAGTGCCTCCAATGTGCTGGTCGGCGTATCCGCGACGGCTCCCGACAACGTCTGGGCCGTCGGCTATCAGTCGAGCGGCACCGGCTATTTCCCGCTCGTTCTTCACTACAACGGGCAAAACTGGAACGTCGTCCAGAATGCGGAAGGTAGCGGCTGGCAAACCGGCCTTCGCAGCGTTGCCGACGTTTTGGCTAGCGGCCGGGTTGTGACCGCCGGATTCGATTTCGACCCCCAATTCGGGGCGTACTTCCCATTCTCCGAGACCTGGCCGGAATCCGATCCGACGCAGATTACTTTGCTTCCTCCGGCGGCAAGCGGTGGCGTGCCGCTCGGCATCGAGTTCCACAATCTCGCAGTCGCTCCAAGCAACAACCAGATATGGACAACCGGTGAGCCGAGCCTGGCGGAGACCATTTGCCTGAACGGTGCGGCGCCGTCCGTTGAACGTCCGGCGCCTCCCTTCGAAGCGGCGGTCACCCAAGGAAGATCTGCCGCGCCGGCTGAGTCTTTGCGCACTACAGCGGCCGTGCAAGCGCGTCGTTGGGCCCTTGCGCGCGAGCGCTATAACGCAGCCGGCGGGTTGGTCGTGGCAAGCGACATTGCTTCCGAAGCCTTCATTGGAGGCATACCGCTCACCATAACTTTTGGCGCCGCCGTCGGTGATTTTGCCGGCCCCTCCGGACCCGGACCCGATGGTTATCAGGATTTTGAACTCGGGCGCCACGGATCGGCACCATTGCAACTTTGGGTCAGTCAGGGCGACGGCACTTTTCTTCAGGTGGACGCGGGGGATTTTCCCGAGGCGGATCGCCACCTCTGTACCTGGGGCGATCTGGGATCGCCGACGTCGCCCGTTACGGACGGGCTTCCCGATCTTTATTGCGCAATCGGTGGACAAAAAGGCCTTGGCATAAAGACCAACGAGTTGTGGATCCAGCAGCCCGATGGCTCCTTCGCCCCCCCGCCTTACAACCCGGTTAATTATCCCGACATGGCGGTAATGGACCCGTTCGGCCGCAGTCACGCAAGTGCGGCTTTTTATGCCGGCAATACCACGGCAAAGGGTCCGCACCCGCTGTCCCTTTTTGTGGGCGAGGGAATTCCGCAGCGTGGCGATGGACTGCCGGATCCGAACCGCTTTTTTCTCAATGAGAACGGTGTGTTGGTCTCCTCGCCCGCCTCCGGTCTCGATCATCAACTGGGCGGATGGTGTGCCCAGCCGGATGACTACAACAACGATCACTACACCGACCTGCTCGTTTGCACCAAGGATCCCATCGGATTAGCCCTTTATCGTAACGACGGCCCGGTCGGCCCCGGTGGCATTCCCGAATTCACCAACGTGACCGCCGCCGCCGGCATAAATCCGAAAAAAACCCAGTTCGGTCTCCTGACCGACCTGAACGCAGACGGATGCGCTGATCTCGTCATGGTATTCACAACCAGCCTGCAGGTCGATCTGCAAAATACCTCAAAGGGCACCTGCCTCGGCACCTTCTCTACTACCTGGTCGCGTCCTCTCGACATGGGAGCATGGGCGGCGGCCGGGGACGTGAACGGCGACGGAATCCCCGACTTGTACATCCTGCAAGGCGGAACGGATCCGGACATCATGCTGATCAACAATGGCGATGGCACAAGCTTTTCCTCCGTACCTATGCCCGAGGCTGACGCCGGTGCAGGCGATAAAGTTTCGGCGATCAAGAACGCGCTTACCGGGCTCACCGATTTCATCGTGCTCAACGGTGCAGGCGCACTCGGACCGGTTCAACTCATTCACTTTTCTCCCAACCCCACGCCGAATCCCCTGACGATCACCTCCGCTCCGCCCGCGCAGACCTCGGCTACCACGGCGGAATTCGCGTTTCAGAGTACCGAAACCGGCGTTGACTTTGACTGTTCGCTGGACGGTACGGACCCGGTGCAATGCACCAGTCCCGAGACCTATACCGGGCTCGCCGGCGGACAACACGCATTCTCCGTCTGGTCCATCGAGGCGAACGGCAACGTAAGCGCCGAGGCGACGTGGAGTTGGGCCGTCACGGGCGCGCCGCCACCTCCGCCCCCGAATCTGGTTGCGACCATAAAGCAGCCGAAAGGGAATGTAAATATACACGTGGGCGACAGCGTCAACTTCGGCGGCGCCTGCGACAGCGGCGGCGAGAAGATAACGGGTTATTCTTGGGACTTCGGCAATGGAATAACTTCGAACATCCTCAATCCGGGCAAGGTCCCTTACGCGGCCGCCGGTGCGTTTACCACCAAGTTCACCTGTTCCGACGCGGATGGCAGAAGTGCCCCCGCAACGCTCGTAGTGACGGTTACGAACGGCGGCGGTTCGGGCGGAGGCGGCGGATCAACGGATCTGCTCGGACTCGCGCTGTTGTTTCTCTTGATCGCCGTGCGGAACTATCGATCGGCCGGCAGACGAACCAAGCCTCGACAAAGTGGCTGAGTATCCGCAACTGCTCGTTATCTATCGCTCTGCAGTGCAGACCGATTGGATGGTCAGCATCATAAGCATCGTGTAAGGGTCACGAAGTCGCGTATAAGGTTCAGATCTTGACTTTTGCTATAGCTACAATTCGACTCACTCTGGAATAATGCAAACCGAAGTACTCACCTATCTCGCCGAGCGTGTAGCCACCGCCGGCGTAAGCGGCCGCGATCGCCGCATCGCGGCTGGACGCCTTGCGTTCATACTCGACCAGCGGTCTGGCCCGAGGGCGGCGCTGCGTCATCGGTATCTCCGACAGCTTTTTCTCCTTGTCGATGCGCTGCTGCATCCGTTCCACAAAACGCTCGTCACCCAGATAGACCTGGTTGCGTAACGCCTGCCACGGTGAGGGTTGATGCTTGCCTTCCGCCACAAACCGTTTGTAGCCTTCAATCGCCTGCCCCTTGCGCCGTCCAAAGGCGGCGAGCAGCCATTCGCTCTGCAGCCACGCCGGAGCTTTCTCCTGTCCCACCGTCGCCCGGTAGCTGCTCCAGCCCCAGTCCCGGGGCGAGCGAACCATCCCCGCCCGTACAGGGTTGAGCACGATGTAGCGGGCCAGTTCCAGTAGATAGGCGTTCTTGTCCACCAGAATGGCTTTGTACCGGCCTTGGAAGACGTGACCAGTCCTGCCGTGACGGCGGTTAAAATGCTGGGTATAGACCCCGTTGAGCTGGCGCATACCACGGGAGAGGTTCCCGTCGGGCGTCTCCGCCAGCAGGTGGTAATGGTTGGACATCAGGCAGTAGGCGTGGCAGACCCAGTTGTGCTGGGCGCAGACTTCGCCCAGCACCAACAGGAAGTCCGCCCGGTCCGTATCGTCTTCGTAGATATCCTCGCGCCGATCACCCCGCGAGGTAACGTGATACAGCGCGCCCGCAAACTCCAGTCTCAATGGTCGAGCCATGCACCCGCCTCCCGCCTCGCCTTACGCGACAGTCTACC
>JBOIBN010000077.1:0-9573 GCA_050739575.1 Gammaproteobacteria bacterium | reverse complement strand
CCGTGCGAATCTGTCGTACCCTGCTGCGAGTTAAAAAGCCCTTAGGCGGGGAGGGGGTTGGAACGATGTTGCGTGCAGTGGTGCTGGGCGTGTTGGGGCTGTGGGGGATCGCGGTGCTTGCGAAGCCTGTGCCGAACGTGGGGCTACCGCCCTTTGAAGTGACGGGCGGCACGCCGCTGCAGCCGCTGGTTCGGATCAAGCCGATCTACCCGCCCGAGATGCAATACCGCGGCAATCAGGCCTGCGTGAACATGGCCTTCACCGTCGGGACCGACGGTCGAGTGAGCGACATCCGTGTCTGGACACACTACCCCCGCGCGGTGTCCCTATTCGATATCGCTTCGAAAAATGTCCTGCGTGGATACCTCTTCGTCCCGCACAAAGTGGACGGGAAGCCGGTCATGACCAAGAACGTACACCAGACGTTCACGTTTTCCATTTCCGCGAAGGACGCTCGCGGCGAGGAAACCGCGGCGGCAGTGAGTGATACGTTGACGTGGCTTTGCGATCAGCCGCCGCTGCGCGGCGTGTCCATCACCATCGGCACGACGGAAGCGACCGCCGCACGATCCCGCGCGAGCGGCGCGGGCTACTTCGACGCAAGCGACGAGTCCGTTGCCGCGATACCAACTGGCGTCCTTCCGACAAAAGTACCGCCGGGGCGAGTCCGCATCCGCTTCTGCGTCGATGCCGAGGGCCGCCCGGCCGATACGATCGTGGACCAATCGGAGCCGCCGGGCGTGTACGACGCAGCAGCGCGCGATGCGCTCGCCGCTACCTACTTCAGCGCCCGCAAGATCGCCGGCGCGGCGGTGATGACTTGCGGGCTGAACTTGCTCGCGAGCTTCAACGGAAACGATGTGGGCACGGTCGGCACGATCCACGATATGGCGTTCGATGACATCACCGAGACATCGTCGCTGCCGAAACTGGAGGCGCAAAATCCGGTGGCGATTTCGCTGCACATTCCCGCCGGCACGCCGCTGCCGAAGGTCGCGAAGGTCGAGGTGCGGATGTGTATCGAGAAGAACGGCGAAGTGAGTGGAGCGAGCGTCGTGCATGCCGATCCGCCGGACTATTTCGATCAGGCGGCGCTTCAGACTGTCGCCGGCTGGCGGTTTGCGTCGCCGCCGCGGCGGATGTGCGACGTGTACCAGTCGGTCGAGTTCCCGCTCGGCGGCGGCGGGCAGTAGCGGCCGCTTTTAACCATATATCATTTTTGATATACTGAGCCGTGGCCTGGATAGTTGAGACTCTCGACAAGGAGGTCGAGGCGGAGGTCGAAGCCTTGCCGATAGAGATGCGGGCGAGGCTGGCACGTGTCGCGAGTCTTATCGAGATGAAGGGTCTCGAGCATGTGAGAGCGCCTCATGTGAAGCACGTTGAGGGTCCGCTGTGGGAGATTCGCCTAAGCGGAAGAAGCGTATTTCGCGCGCGCTGTATGTCACCGCCCGTGGTCAGCGGGTCGTGATCGTAAGGGTTTTCGTCAAGAAAACGGAAAAGACGCCACGGCATGAGATAACCCTTGCGCTCGGACGGGCGAAGTCGGTTCGATGATTGAGGAGATGTATTGATGGCACGCATATCTGAGTTGCACAGGAAGTGGGTGAGAGACCCTGCGTACCGGAAAGAGTATGAGGCACTCGCGGAGGAGTTCGCGTTGGCCGCGGCCGTGATCGAGGCGCGCAGCCGTGCGGGTCTGACGCAAAAGGAGCTTGCACGCAAGATGGGAACGACTCAGCCGGTCATCGCGCGATTGGAAAGCGGCCGCACCGCACCGTCGATGCGAACGCTGAAGCGGTTGGCGAAAGCGACGGGATCGCATTTGTCGATCCGGCTCGAGTCGGATCGCTCGAAAAAGTCCGCCGCTTGACTCGTACGAGCGGCTACGACATCGTCGGCGACATCCACGGGCAGGCGGATGCGCTGCAGGCGCTGCTTGCGAAGCTCGGCTACAGGGAACGTGGCTGTGTGTGGAAGTATCCGGGCGGCGAGCGGCGGGCGATTTTCGTTGGCGATTACATTGACCGCAACCCGCATGCGCGTCATGTGCTGGACATCATGAAGCGCATGACGGAAGAGGGTGAGGCCTTGGCGGTGATGGGGAACCACGAGTTCAATGCCGTCGCGTATTACACGGAAGACCCGGAACACCCGGGCGAGTATTTGCGCCCGCACAGCGACAAAAACCGCGAGCAGCATTCCGTATTTCTGGAGGAAATGGGGGAAAACGAGGCGACGCACGACGAGGCGATTACCTGGTTCCGCACGCTGCCGATGTGGCTCGATCTCGGTGCGCTGCGCGTGGTGCATGCGTCATGGGTAGACCGTTATCGAGCAGTGGTGGAACGCGAGGCCGATCCCGACGCTCATCTGTCGGATGCGTTGCTGGTGAAAGCGAGTCGCAGGAGCAGCGAGGAATTCGACGCGATCGAATGCTTGTTGAAGGGGCTCGAAGTGCACATGCCTGAAGGTGTTGGCTATCGCGACAGCTACGGCACATGGCGGATGAAGGCGCGATTATGCTGGTGGCTGGCCGAGGCGCCCAAACTTCTGCGCGATGCGATTCTGGGATCGCCGGCGATGGTGGAGCAGATAGGCGACGCGCCCTGGAGTGGCGAGTGGCCCGACAACGCCGGCTATCCGGCGGATGCGCCGCCGGTATTTATCGGCCACTATTGGCTGGACGGCGAACCCGAACCGCAGGCGGAGAATGTCGTCTGCGTGGATTACAGCGCGGCAAAGCGGGACAAGAAACTGGTGGCCTATCGCTGGGACGGCGAACAGCAGCTGACGAAGGAGCATTTCGTTTCCGTTCCCACCTGACGGATACTCCCTCGCCTCTCTGAGGAGAGGGCCGGGTTGAGGAGATCGCCGCGCAGCGACGACGCATTTATTGTCCCGCTCGGGGATGGGTGAAATACCGCGCCTTGAGGCGAAAGCTTTAGCGGGCTGATGGCCGCTTCCTGTTCCTTCTCCCCTTGTGGGAGAAGGCGAGGATGAGGGGGCAGCCGCAGAGTAGCTGAGGATCGGTGTTATCACCCTCACCCCCGCCCTCTCCCATCAAGGGAGAGGGAGTTTGAAGTCGAAACGTCGGCTTTAACTGACCGGTCGACGCCATCGCTTTCAGGCGATGCTTGCGCACTTTTACTCCTCTCCCTGCGATGAAGACGAAATCGTTTAATTCGATACCGGGGATCGGGAGAGTAGCGTTAGACTGGATTGGTCAACAACGTAAAGGGAAACGTCATGTCGAAGATCAAATCCTGGGTCGCGCCGGAAGCTGGCGCACCGTTCGAACTGCAGGCGCTCCATGCCGGAGCGCTCGGCGACGAGGAAGTCGAGGTCGCCGTCGAATATTGCGGTATCTGCCATTCCGATCTCTCGGTGTGGAAGAACGATTGGGGCAATGCGCAGTATCCGGCGGTGCTCGGTCACGAGGTGATCGGGCGCGTCGTTGCGGCCGGCAGAGACGCCCGGGGTTTGGAAACCGGACAGCGCGTCGGCGTCGGCTGGACGGCCGATAGCTGCATGCATTGCCACCAGTGCTTGTCGGGGCATCAGCAACTGTGTTCGGAGTCGGTCCCGACGATAATCGGGCACCACGGCGGTTTCGCCGAGCGGGTCCGCGCGCACTGGGCGTGGGCGATCCCGATTCCCGACGGGGTCGATCCGGCGAGCGCGGGGCCGCTTTTGTGCGGCGGTATCACGGTGTTCAATCCGTTCCGTATTCACGGCGTGAGGCCAACCGATCATGTCGGCATTGTCGGCATCGGCGGCCTCGGGCACATGGCGCTCAAGTTCGCCGCGGCTTGGGGCTGCGAGGTGACGGCCTTTACGTCGAGTTCGTCGAAAGCGGACGAGGCACGGGGTTTTGGCGCCCATCACGTAGTATCCAGCACCGATTCCGATGCCATCAAGGCCATCTCGGGCACGCTCGACCTGTTGCTGACTACCGTCAACGTTTCGCTGGATTGGGACGGCTTGATCGGCACGCTGGCGCCCAGGGGGCGTATGCATGTGGTGGGCGCGGCGCTCGAACCGATACCGGTGAGCGCGTTTGCATTGATCGGGGCGCAGCGTGAGATTTCCGGTTCGCCCACGGGGTCTCCTGTGGACATTGCGACGATGCTCGACTTCTGTGCGCTCCACGACATCCGCCCGCAGATCGAACGCTTTCCGATGAGTCGCATCAAGGACGCGATGGAACATCTGGCGGCCGGCAAGGCCCGCTACCGCATCGTGCTCGAACCGGACTTCGCTTGACGTCTCTGCCTGAATGCATTCATGAGCGCCTTGAAGTTTTCCGCCGTAAACCGCCTGAATTCGATTCAGAAGCTGGTCGTCAGTCTGGTTGCGGGCACCGTCGTGTATTTTGCCTTCTCGTTCGAGGCCTGGGCGCCGTTGCCGCACCTCGTTTTCGGTTGGGATGTTTTATGCGTATGTCTGTTGGTACTTACCTGGATCACTTTTTATACGACTCTGCCGCGTGAAATTCGGCAACAGGCAAAGCAACAGGACAAGAGCCAGGTTATTCTTTTCTTCATTCTGTTGCTGGCCAACTGCGTCAGCATGTTAGCCGTCATTTTGCTTTTGACCAGCAAACCCGAAGATCCGAAAGCCAGGACGTTTCAACTGGTCGTCGGAGTAACCTGCATGGCGTTGTCGTGGTTTCTGGTGCAGACGCTCTTTGCGACCCGTTACGCGAATTTGTATTATGCCGATCACGCAACGAAAACCGATGGCCATGCCGGAGGACTGGATTTTCCGGATGAATCCAGGCCGGATTTTGTCGATTTCGCATATTTTTCCATTACCATCGGAATGACATTCCAGGTGTCCGATGTGAATATCGTCACGCGAAGGATGCGCCGGCTTGCGCTTTGGCATAGCCTGCTGGCATTCGGATACAACGTCGCCGTCATCGCGCTCACCGTGAACATCATCGCGGGAGCGACCCAGCCCTGATGACGAGGCGACCGTCTGCATTCGATTACGATCGGATCGTTGCGGGACGCGTGTTTGCCGCATTCTGCGATGGTTATATCCAGCGCTTGATTTGCGCTACGGTGTCGTTTATGTCGCCGGTGGCTTCCACGGTCAGGGCGTTTTCGTCGGCGCCGGGTTCTTCGAGCGTATCGAGCTGGCTGTCGAGCAGCGAGGCGGGCATGAAGTGCTTGCGGCCTTGCATGCGTTGCAGCAGGATTTCGCGCGGCACCTTCAGATAAACGAAGCGCACGCCTTCGCCGGCCGTGCGCAAGCGGTCGCGGTAAATACGGCGCAACGCCGAACAGGCCACTACGCAGTTTTGGTCGGCATCGAGACGCTGCGCGATCCAGTCGGCGATGTGATCCAGCCACGGTCGGCGATCCTCGTCAGTGAGCGGAATGCCGGCGCTCATCTTGGCGATGTTGGATTGGGGATGCATCGTGTCGCCTTCCAGGAAGGCCCAGCCTAGTTGTTGAGCCAGGATTTTGCCGACCGCGGTTTTCCCGCAGGCGGAAACGCCCATGATAACGAACGCGCGTGGTCCGCTTCGTGTGCTCATCGTGTTTTCGTCGGATGGAGTATGCGACGGGAAGCGCTGACGCGTTCGCCGAAACGCGCGATGCCTGCATCGCGCAAGCGTGCGGCATGGTTGCGGAAATAGCCGTCGAGTGCTTCCCGATTTTTGAGCCGGTAGTGCACGACGCGACCGACGCGGGCGGGGCGCTCTTCGTTGCTTTCGATCGTCGAGATTTCGGCGCTCAGGAAGTCGGGCAGGGTTAGCATCTCGGCGGCGTGTGCGGCGAGCCATGCATCGTATTCGGCGGCGATGTCCGGGGCTATTTGCAGCGTGACTTCGTAGATGATGGTCATGGTTGGCTGACTCGTGGCATCCTTTGGGAATCATACTTGGGCGGGGATGGTCGTCCCGACCGCGATTGGTTTTATGGCCCTCCCGGCGGGGTGACTTTTGTTTCGCCAAAGGTCACCAAAAGCGTTGTGCCGGAGAAGGTTGGGATGAGGGGCTGTGACGCGAAACGGTCAATTGTTTTTCATCCTCACCCCGACCCTCGCCCATCATGTGAGAGGGGGCTACGGCGTTAACTCCAGTCGAGGACTACCTTGCCGGATTTTCCCGAGCGCATGATGTCGAAGCCTTGCTGGAAGTCGGCGATCGGGTAGTGATGAGTCAGCACCGGGCTGATGTCGAGTCCGCTTTGGAGCATGCTCACCATCTTGTACCAGGTCTCGAACATCTGGCGCCCGTAGATGCCCCGAAGTTCGAGCCCCTTGAAGATGACCTGGTTCCAGTTGATGCCGGCGTCCTCGGGCAGCAGTCCGAGGAGCGCGATCTTGCCACCGTGCACCATGACGGAGAGCATCTGGCGGAAGGCTTGCGGGTTGCCCGACATTTCCAGTCCGACGTCGAAACCTTCTTTCATGCCGAGTTCGCGCATGGCGTCCGCTAGCGATTTCTGCTGCACGTTGAGTGCGCGGGTGGCGCCCATCTTGCGTGCGAGATCGAGCCGGTAGTCGTTGACGTCGGTAATCACGACGTGGCGCGCGCCGACATGCTTCGCGATGGCGACCGCCATGCAGCCGATCGGCCCGGCGCCGGTTATGAGTACGTCCTCGCCTACGAGATCGAATGAAAGCGCGGTGTGCACGGCGTTGCCGAGCGGATCGAGAAAGGCGGCGATGTCGTCGGGAATGTCATCGGGCAGGGGATAGACGTTGACTGCCGGCAGCGCAAGATATTCGGCGAAAGCGCCGGGACGGTTGACGCCGATGCCCTTCGTGTTGGGGCACAGATGGCGCTTGCCGGCGCGGCAGGCGCGGCAATGTCCGCAGGTGATGTGGCCTTCGCCGGAAACACGCTGGCCGACCTCGAGACCCTGCACCTCACTGCCGAGTTCGACGATTTCGCCGACGAATTCGTGGCCGACCGTCATGGGCACGGGAATGGTCTTCCGCGCCCAATCGTCCCAGTTGTAGATGTGGATGTCGGTGCCGCAGATCGCGGTCTTCTTGATTTTGATGAGGACGTCGTTATGCCCGAGCGCCGGCTTCGGCACGTCCTGCACCCAGATGCCTTCTTCCTTTTTCGCTTTGACTAATGCACGCATTGATTGTCTCGCTCAGAATGAAGTACATCATCTATACCCTCTCCCCTTGTGGGGGAGGGTAAGGGTGAGGGGTTGTCAACCAATTCCCGTCGAATGATTTCAAGGACGGCATCGCTTGCGCTAAGTACTTCGTTATTCCAGAAACGCAGCACCTTAAAGCCTTGCGCATTCAGCCAGACGGTTCGATATTCATCGTGATCTCTGCGCATGTCGTGTTGCCCTCCGTCCACTTCGACAACAAGACGCGCCTCAAAGCAGACAAAGTCAGCTACATAAATTCCCAGAGGAATCTGTCGCCGGAATTTGTAGCCCTCGAGTTGACGGTCCCGAAGTTGACGCCAGAGCCGCTTCTCGGCATCGCTGGAATTCCGGCGAAGCGACTTAGCGAATGCTGTGCTCATGGTTTTTCACCATCACCCCAACCCTCTCCCGTCAAGGGAGAGGGAGCAGAATCTAAGTCTCCCGTCGAGGTGTGCGAGGGCATCAGTTGATCACCTTGAGGTTGCGGCCGACTTTTGCGAAGGCGGCCACTGCGCGATCGAGATGCTCGTGCGTTAGGGCGGCGGACATCTGAGTGCGGATGCGGGCCTTGCCTTTCGGCACGACGGGGAAGGAGAAGCCGATCACGTAGATGCCTTCGGCGAGCAGACGATCCGCCATCTCGGTTGCGAGTTTGGCGTCGCCGAGCATCACCGGAATGATGGGATGTTCGCCCGGGGTGAGATCGAAGCCGAGTTCGCTCATGCCTTTGCGGAAGTAGCGTGCGTTGTCGTGCAGACGTTCGCGCAACTCAGTGCCGCGTTCGAGCATTTCGAGCACGTGCAGCGTGGTGGCGGCGATCATCGGCGCGAGCGAGTTGGAAAAGAGATACGGACGCGAACGTTGACGCAGCCAGGCAACGATTTCCCTGCGGCCGGCGGTGACGCCGCCGGAGGCGCCGCCAAGCGCCTTGCCGAAGGTGCTGGTGATGATGTCGATGCGGCCCATGACGCCGCGGTACTCATGGCTGCCGCGCCCGCCCTTGCCCATGAATCCGGTGGCGTGCGAATCGTCCACCATCACCAGCGCGTCGTAGCGGTCGGCCAGGTCGCAGATGGCTTTCAGGTTGGCGACGATGCCGTCCATCGAGAAGACGCCATCGGTCGCGATCAGGCGCAGGCGCGCGTCCTTCGCTTCCTTGAGTCGCGCTTCGAGTTCCGCCATGTCGTTGTTCGCGTAGCGGAAGCGTTGCGCCTTGCACAGGCGTACACCGTCGATGATGCTCGCGTGGTTGAGTGAATCGGAAATGATCGCAGCTTCTTCTTCGAGCAGGGTTTCGAACAGGCCGCCGTTGGCGTCGAAGCAGGACGAGTAGATGATGGCGTCTTCGACGCCGAGAAACTCTGCGGTCTTTCGTTCCAGTTCGCGGTGTACGTCCTGGGTGCCGCAGATGAAGCGCACCGAGGCCATACCGTAGCCATAACGATCGAGCGCCTGCTTTGCGGTCTCGACAAGTTCCGGATGCGAGGCGAGGCCGAGGTAATTGTTGGCGCAGAGGTTGATAACGCGTCGTCCGCCGACGTCGATTTCCGCGCCTTGCGGGCCGGTAAGGATGCGTTCGGATTTAAACAGCCCTTCCGTTTTCAGGTCTTCCAGGGCGCGATCGAGGAAATCGAGATTCGGCCGCGGCATGGCGGGCTCCTGCTGCAAACGCGTTCATTATACTTTTTGCCGCTCTCGTGCTCGAAAATGGGCAAGGCCGGCGGGTTCGAATCCGCCGGCCTTGTGATCGTCGTGTGTCTTTAGTGTTTTCTTACCAGCTCAGTCCGAGGGCCTGACGAGTCTTTTGATCCGGATAGCCGGTCGCCGGCAGACTGTGTTTGGTCTGGAACATTTTCAGGACGCTGCTGCTGCCTTTCCCCCAAACGCCGTCTGCCTTGACGTGATAGCCCGCTTTGTTGAGCGCTTCCTGCACGCTTTTTATTTGGGACTTTGTCAGCTTCTGCATGGTCTGCATCGCGGGTGCCGGGCTACTCATCGCGGGGCTGGCGGTTTTGGGTTGGTTGGGATGCGGCGGTGCTCCGAAGCTCTGCCCGCTCAGCGTCATCGAAGCCAAGCCGAATGTGAACGCAGCGGCGCCGGCGAGTACGTAGTGTGTCTTGTTGCTCATGGTCTTCCTTCCTTGGTTAAGTGACGGTACGCGGATTCCGCTCATCGCGGAAGTCCAGTGTAATTACAGCACTCCGAAGAAGTTTCAAGGCGGTTTCTCCGGGTGCGGCCGGCGAGGCGGTTTTTCGAAATCGAATCCTCACCTGGCCGGGCCATCATCCCGCGCCTCCCCTGGCGCAGAAACCTCCTGTTCAGGGGGTTGTTTATGTGCTTTGTCTCGATACCTTCAACAAGCTTAACAGTAAATCGGGCAAACTCTGAAAAATTCGTCCATGAATTTTTCAGAGACGGCAAGTCCGGCACATGTCCGGAC
>JBOIBN010000076.1:0-9581 GCA_050739575.1 Gammaproteobacteria bacterium | reverse complement strand
GTTGGTTATGGACCTATAATCACGAGCGGCCCAACATGGGCATCGGCGGGGTGACGCCCATGCAGAAGTTGGCCATGGCGGCCTAAACCCTACTTCTGGCTGCCGCTAATAATGGGGGGATTACCGCACAAGTCGGAACTTGTGGCCGATAGCCACCGAAGAAGTCGACGGAGATGCCGCCGAATCGGCTAGCCCGAGACCATGGGGAAAATATCAGGTTCCCGGCAGACGGGAACGAAGAACCAGCCGCGCACTGAAGCCCGCGGCTTCCCGGACGAGTTCGAGCCGCCCGTCGTGAAGCTGGGCGATCGCGCGCGCAATCGGCAGGCCGAGTCCCGAACCGCGAGCTTCCTTGGTTTCGCCGTCTCCACTGCCGCCATCGCGAACTTCCAGCGTCACTCCGTCGGCCGAGCTGTTGAGCCGCACCCCGATGGGCCCAGGCGGAGCATATTTGAGCGCGTTGTCCAGCAGGTTGGCAAGTGCCTGCGCAAGCAGTTGATGATCGCCGTTGATCGTCACCGGTCCGGCGGACGACAGCCCGAGTTGCCGGCCCTGTTCCTCGGCAAGCGGCGTATAGAGATCCACCACGTCGGCAACGAGTGCGGCGAGATCGAGTTCGCAGAAGAATTCGCGGGCGGCGGCGCCTTCGAGCTGTGCGAGCCGCAACAACGCATCGATACGGTTTGCGAGTTCGTGGATTTCCTTGCGGGCGGCGGCGATTTCCCCTTCCACACTTGCGCGCTCCGACGTCTGTTCCGCGCGGGCGAGCGCCTGATCGGCACGCGTCAGGGGATGCTGCATCTCGTGCGCCGTGCGTGCGGCGAGATCGCGGAGTCCGATAACGGCTGCTTCGATGCGTTCCAGCATGGCGTTGAAGGTGCGGGCGAGCGTGGCGTGCTCGGTGGAACCGGCAACCGTCAAACGCTCGCTCAAATGCCCGGCCTGAATGCGTTCCGCTGTGGCGCTGGCTTCGCGGATGCGCCGCATGACCCGCGTTCCTACCGCACCGCCGCCGATGAGTCCCGCGAGCAAGGCGAGTGCGGCACTGAAGATAACCCACAATTTCACCGCCTTGGCCAACGCATCCGTAGTGGCCAGCGACTGCCCGACGAGCAATTGCATGCCGTTGGACAAAGGTGTGACGAGAGCGAGAATGTTGCCGCGCCCCTTGACGCGGAAGCGGAACCACCCGCTCGCGGGCGCCCGCCCGGGCCAGACATGGATGTCGCCGAACGTGACCCGGCCTTTGTCCGTCGCGAGAATGTAATAGCGGCGTCCGGGATCGTTCCGGTCGAGGTCTCCGCTGGGGAATGCGTGAGTGCTGCGCGCGCGGATCGCCTCCTCGAGCACCTGCGGGCCGCGTGCCGCGAGCAGCGAGGTGATCGCCGTGCTTTCGTCCACGAGGCCGGCCTGAATCTGGGTCTGGATCACGTGCGTCGCGAGCGAATAAACGACGACCACGATGGCGCCGGTCAGCACGGCATATACGAGTGCATAGACCGCCGCAACCCGGAAAGCGGTGGTGCGGATAAAGTCTTCTGGAAAACGCATCAAGGCTTCTGCTTGCGCAGGCGGTAGCCGACTCCGCGCTCCGTCGCCAGCATCCCTGCGCAACCGCACTCCTCCAGTTTGGCGCGCAGCCGGCTGATATGGACGTCGACAACGTTGGCGGCGGGCTTGAAATCGTAGCCCCAGACGTCGCGCAGGATCATGGTGCGCGTGACCGGCTCACCGCCGTGCAGCAACAGATATTCGAGCAGGGCGAATTCCCGCGGGTTCAGTTTGAGTTCTACGTCCGCCGCGCTCGCCGTGCGAGTCAGCCGATCCAGCGTGAGCTTTCCCATGCGCAGCACTGTCGGCCTGTTCCCGCTGCGCCGGCCGAGGGCGCCGATCCGGGCCAGCAGTTCCTCGAACTCGTAGGGCTTGCCGAGATAATCGTCGGCACCGGCGTTGAGCCCGTCCACACGTGCACCCAACGCGACTAGCGCGGAGAGCACGAGCACCGCCGTCGCAGGAAAACGCTTGCGCAACCATACGATCAGATCGAGCCCGTCTCCGTCTGGGAGCAGACGGTCCAATATGACGATTTTCGGCGCTTCACGTTGCGCGAGTTTGCGTGCATCCACGAGGGTGCCCGCTACGAACGCGTTGTGCCCGCTGTCATTCAGCCGCCGCGCGAGATCGCCGGCAAGCGCGGCGTCATCCTCGACGATCAGAACGTCCATTCGATGTGAAACTCCGCTTTGCCCCGTCTTCCCTGTGGCGGTTACGCCGGATCTACCCTTGTTGCATCAACCACAGGGTAAGCACCCGGTCCCCGAGAATCGCCCGGAATTATAGTTGACTTCTAACCGCTGGTGCGGCATCCGCACAACGGCAACGCGGCATGTGCATCTTGAGGAGAGCGCGGACCTGCCGCCCTTCCCCGTCCCCGCCTTCACGGCAATGACGAAAAAGGGCGGTACTTCAGTCTGGCCGTCCCGGGTCGCCGGGTCATGCACGCCCGCACCCGCTGTTACGGTGGCATTCCCAAGCCCCGGCAGTACCGACTCCGCTCCGGTAGCGATCGGACGTGTCCGCTATGCGCCGATCCGCGACGTTCGTGCTTGTCGGGCATAAGGCCGGTCAGGCGGTCAGTCTATCCCGTGGCTGAGAAGACATTACGCGAGTCCGCTTGCCGGAAACCTTCATGGAGCCGCCGGCATCGTAATTCCATCGCGCGAAGTTGAATGCTTTCGGCTGCAAGGGAACAACCCCGCGGCAAACGATCGGCTCCGGGCGAAAGTCCTCGGCCGCAAAAGGCTGCTCGGCGGGAAGATTCTCCATGCTGTTGTAGGAAAACATGGCCGTTGCGCGACGCTGCAGTTCCAAGCCCTTCGCCGAACCGTACAGAAGATTGCAGTCGCAAATCACCAAAGTCCCGGCAGAACCGTAAACGTCCGTCAGTTCGCCGAATTGCAGCAGACGTTCAAGCGTCTCCAAACTCAGCCGCCCGAATTCCCATATGGATTGGCCGTCGTCATACACAGAACTTTCGTTCCGAGTGGCCGCATAGATCTGATGGGATTTCGACAGCACCCGCAACGAACCGGCGGCGGGGCTGCTCTCGTTCAGCATGATCCAGGCCTCCACACCCCGCATTCTCGGTATGCCATCCTCGGCATGCCAGCTCTCGAACGCCGAATGCCAGGGGTAGGAGCTGCCCTCTTCGCCGTTTTCGACGTGAATCCGCGACCGATGCAGGTACACAGGGCCGCCCAGAATCTGCATTACTCCGTCCAGTATGCGGCGTTCCCGCACAAGATCCTGGAAAATCATCCCTGCCTGATCGGTAAAGAACAAGGACTCGCTTTCGCCGGGGGGTATTTTCTCCTTCCAGTAAGCGCCCTTTTCTCTTTTGCGTTTCGCGATACGGTTTATCGCGTCGTTGAAGCAGGCAACTTCCAAGGTCGAAAATATCGCCGGGATGGCCACGAAACCATGGCGCTCGTAATGGACGAGCTGTGTTTCGGTTAATTTTTTAGGGGAATAATCCCAACCGTAAAGGATGGGATCCTTACGTTCCGTAAGACGTTCTTGTATTCCCCGCGTGGGGTAAATATCGTCGTGTGCAAACATGACCGTATACCTCCTGTTTATTTCTTGCGCGATTCGGGGGTAAGAATACAAATGCAATCACCTTTGTTCCGTGCCTTACCGCACACAGATTCTGTGCGCTACCGCACAAATGAGCCCGGATTTTGCCGACGCCATGATTAGACGGCTTCTCCGGCATTTGCGGCAACCAAATCGCGCTGCAGGCAAGCGTATGGCGCTGGCGGAAATGTGCGCCGCAGCACCGACAGCGGATCGTTACATTCTTATACTGACTTTGCGATTAGATTTCTGCCGATCAAATCGCAAGGACGGGCTGATTCGTGTGCGCCCGGTGGAGGCGAATATAACAAGGCGAAGGCGGCGCTGGAGCTTGAGAAGGCCTGGGAAAAGGCTGACAACCATGCTGCAGCGCCGCTTCCACCAAGCGTCAACCGGCGCTGCGGCAATGCCGACCAATCCACTGAAACTATTCGTAACCCAATCAAAATGAGGTGATTCATGGACAAAGATATTTATGAGGTCTTGATGGAGGAGCACAAGGAAGCGAAGAGCCTGCTCGAGAAGCTCGCTTCGTCCACTGCCCAGCAGGATGCCGAAATGCGGCGCGAAAAGGGCCGCAAACTCGCCCTCGAACTGATTACCCATGACGAGGCCGAATCGGCGACGCTTTACGATCGTCTCATGGAGTTTGACGACATGCGTGATCATGTCGCGGAACATCAGAGCGAACACGAAGAGGCCAACGATGAATTGAGATCGCTGCTCGATATCGATGTCGAAGATTCCGAATGGCTGGACAAGCTCAAGGAGATAAAAAAGGCGGTAGAGCATCACGTCGAAGACGAAGAAAACAAATTGTTCCCGGAAGCCAAAAAGCACCTCAGCGAAGACGAGGCGAAGAAAATGGCCAGGAAATTCAAGCAGGAACAGGATCGGCGCAAGGAGCAGATGCAGGCTGCCTGATTCTATGATCCGCCGGGGACCGCTCCCCTTCCATCTTCACGGGAAGCGGTTCCCGACGGTGCTAACACGCGCTCGTCCTGCTGCGTCTGGATGTTGCAACGTCCGTAACTGAACGGCGAACAATTCCGTGCCGGGGAACGCCATGGTACCAAGCAGCGGAATTCGCTCTGACGCGAATAAAGCCGAGTGTGCTGAACGACGATCGGAATGTCCGATTCGATCACGTTCGCATAGCTGGTATCGCGCGGCACCGGTTCCGGATTCTAGAGTTTGTTGAAACGAAAGTGGCGTGTTCGACGCGCCGCTACGGTCAGCTCATAAGACCCAACGGGTTTGACCGATACTGACTAAAGCCGTGGCTTACTTCTCGGCTTCCGATGTATGCCGACGCCGCACGCCGCGCTTGCGATGCTTGCGCAATGCGTTGCCGACGACGGCGCCGGCGAGGAGGACCGTGCCTGCCAGCGCAAGCCTGGAACGGTGCATGGTCGCCCAGAGCTGGATGCTGTGTCCGTAAGCCTCACTGTTGAATCGTCCGTGGGCGCCATGATCGCCGCCGATCGGTTTCCAAAGGTTGTCGGGGGCGTCGTGATCGGCGGTCTCGGTGCTCTGCTGACCACTCACCGCAGTGCGCGCCATGTAGCGGTCCAGCAGTCCGGGAGCGAACTTGTCGGCCCAGATCATCAGCATCGCCGACAGCCCGACGTACATGCGCCGGCGGCGATGGTGCGCGGCCCAGACAATGGCGCGTGCCGCGACCTCGGGTTGGTAAACCGGCGCGACCGGCCGCGGCCTTTTCGCCATCTTGTTGAGCGCCCAGTCGAACTGCGGCGTGTTGAGCCCCGGCATGTTGACGACCGCAACGTGCACCTGGCTGCCGCGGTGCAGAAGCTCCTCACACAGGGAATCGGTGTAGCCGTTGATCGCATGCTTGGCACCGCAATACGGCGCCTGCAGCGGGATGGAATGATAAGCGAGTGCCGAGCTGACCTGGACGATGGTGCCGCGATTGCGGGGCAGCATGCGCTTCAGCGCCGCCATGGTGCCGTAAACGTTGCCGAGATACGTGACCTCGGTCACACGCCTGAATTCCTCCGGCGTAACCTTGTCGAAGGGCGCGAGGATCGTCGCCATGGCCACGTTGATCCAGATGTCTATGGGGCCGAGCGTCTCCTCTACCTCTGCGGCCGCTCTCTCGACGGCCTCCGCATCCGCGACATCCACGCTGATTGCGATCGCCCTGCCGCCGCGCAGTTCTACTTCGCGTTTGGCGGCATCCAGTCCCTCCTGCCCACGGGCGAGCAGACCGATATGCGCACCGAGTCGCGCAAACGCCCGCACCGTAGCGCGGCCGACGCCGGCACTGGCGCCGGTAATGACGACGACCTCGGGTTTGCGCCCGGCTCCAGCCACAATGGCGTATTCACTATTTACCTGTTCCATATCAATACCTCGAGTGTGAGTTGCCGCGCTCTTGCATGGTACGCGCCGGCTATCCGGCGCCGACTCCGGCGTAGCTTGTTATTGGCCCTTCGAACGGTTCCCATTTGAGTCCAACATCCCTCCTCTGCCCGATCGCCGTTCATTCGGCCGCGCATTCGTCATGATCGCAGGCGCATGCCGACACTTCCGCCTGCTTATCCGCCAGTTCGCCGTGGTCGGCACCACGGCAATGCTTGCTGCAGTACTCTTCCTTCTCGTTCAGAACCGTGCATGCACACATTTCGTGGCGGCATCGTCGTCCCTTCGAATAATCCTGGTTCATGGCAGTCTCCTCTTCTGGTTGGCGTTTCGCCGATTCCCGTTCCGTGCCGCGATTCAGTTCACGGCATAGCGGGCGGCATCCTTCTCCTTGAATTCCAGCCCCAGTCCGGGACGGGAACGATCCGGATGCAGCGCGCCGTCCACCGCTTCGGCAGCGCCGTCGAACAGCATCCGTTCGATGCGCACGTGATCGTGAAAGTATTCGCCGTGGATTGCCGGGCGCAACGCACACAAGGGATGGACGTGGAGCGACGGCGCGCAGTGGCTGGACAACGGCAGCTCGAAAGCCTCGCACAGCGCGGCAACGCCGATCATCCCGCTGATGCCCGCGCAGCGGGTCGCATCGGCCTGCATGACATCCACCGCGCCGGCTTCCAACATGCGCCGGAAATAGAGGATGTCGTAGCCGTATTCCCCGGCGCTGATGTCCATGCCGGCCGGGGCACGGTCGCGGATCAGACGCAGGCCGGCCAGATCGGAGGACGGCCGCGGTTCCTCGAACCAGCTCACGCCCGAATCGGCAAACGGCTCGGCCAATGCCAGCGCCTGCTTGCGCGTGTAGGCGCCGTTGGCATCCACGAATAGACGCGCGTCGCCGATCGCCTTGCGCGCGACGCGCACTCGCGCCGCATCGCGCTCCGGTTCGCGTCCGACCTTCATCTTGACCATGCCTAAACCCTCCTGCGCCCAGCCGCCGAGCTGCTCGCGCAATTCGTCGTCACTGTAGGAGGTGAAGCCGCCGCTGCCATACGCCGGAATCGCCTCGCGTTCCGCGCCGAGCAATTTGAACAGCGGCAGATCCAGCAGCTTGGCCTTGAGATCCCATAAAGCATTGTCCACCGCGGCGATTGCCATCGAGGCGATACCGGGACGCCCGAGGTTGCGGATCGCGTGCACCATCGCCGACCAGGCGCCTGAAATATCCAGCGCATCGCGACTCTCGACGAACGCTGCAAGCTTGTCGCGGATCAGGGTCGCGGTGGCGGTGTCGGCGTAGCTGTAGCCCAAGCCGCGGCAATTGCCTGCCTCGACCGTGACGAGCACCAGGGTCGTCGAATCCCATTGCAGGGTACCGTCGGATTCGGGCGCATCGGTAGGCACCCGATAGCACGACACCTCGATCTTTCCGATTGGTACCGAGCTTGTGCCGAGCCCCATCTCAATCGCGGTCCTTGTGGCCGGGCATGAACGTATCCCACAT
The DNA here is from genome assembly GCA_050739575.1 of Gammaproteobacteria bacterium. Taxonomy (GTDB): domain Bacteria; phylum Pseudomonadota; class Gammaproteobacteria; order JAKDMP01; family JAKDMP01; genus JBOIBN01. Next base: position 2,056 of record JBOIBN010000076.1, on the reverse strand, counting down.
CTGTTTGGCCGATTCCTTGATCATTGCGATACGGTCCGTATCGCCCGCCGCGACAGACGATATGAACGCCTTAGCCTGTTTCAGGGTGATGTGCGGCGGCAGCGGTGGCACCTCCGGATCGGTGATCGCTTCGAGCACCACGGGACGGTCCGCCGCCAGCGCTTCGTCCCAGGCCGGCCCGATCTGCTCGGGCGCATTGACCTGGATGCCCTTGAGTCCGAGCATCTCGGCGTAGCGCGCATATTGAAAATCGGGTACGTGCTGCGCGGCATCGAACTTCGGATCGCCCTCCATCACGCGCTGCTCCCAGGTCACCTGGTTGAGGTCGCGATTGTTGAGCACCATCACGATCAGGCGCGGATCCTTCCACTGCTTCCAGTAATCGGCGATGGTGATCAGTTCGGCGTTGCCGTTCATCTGCATGGCGCCGTCGCCCACCATGGCGATCGCCACCCGGTCCGGAAACGCGAACTTGGCGGCGATGACGTAGGGCACCCCCGGGCCCATGGTGGCCAGTCCGCCGGACAGGGAAGCGAGCATGCCGCGGCGGATTTTCAGGTCGCGCGCATACCAGTTGGCCGACGAACCCGAATCCGATGCCAGTATGCAGTTATCCGGCAGCCGCGAGGACAATTCCCAGTACACGCGCTGCGGATTGACCGGCTTGGCATCTTCCATGGCGCGGGCTTCGAGCGTTTTCCACCATTCGGCGACCTTGCTTTCGATTTCCTCGCGCCAGCCGCGTTCGGACTTGCGTTCGAGCAACGGAATCAGCGCGCGCAGCGTCAGCGCACTGTCACCGGTCAGATTGACTTCGTTGGGGTAACGGATGCTCAGCATGGTGGGATCGAGATCGATCTGCACGCCGCGGGCCTGCCCTTCCTCGGGCAGGAATTCGGAATACGGGAAGCGCGTGCCGATCATCAGCAGGGTGTCGCAGCCCGTCATCATGTCCCAGCTCGGCTCGGTACCGAGGAGTCCGATAGCGCCGGTAACGAAGGGCAGATCGTCCGGCAGCGCGGCCTTGCCGAGCAGCGCCTTGGCCACGCCCGCGCCGAGCAGTTCGGCCACCTCGATCACTTCGTCGGTCGCACCCAGCGCGCCGGCTCCGACCAGGATCGCAACCTTTTCGCCGGCGTTGAGCACTTCGGCCGCGCGGCGCAGATCCTTATCGGCGGGAATCACCTGCGGGGCGCTGTAGCCGACGCCCGAATGTATGGCGCCGTGTTTGCGCGGTGGCGTTTCCACCGCGTCCATTTCCTGCACGTCGTTGGGCACGATCAGGCAGGTGACGGTGCGCTGCGCTCTCGCGATGCGCACGGCGCGATCGATCAGGTGCCGCACCTGGGCCGGCGCCATGGCGGTATGCACGTACTCGCCGGCGACGTCCTTGAACAGCGACATCAGATCCACCTCCTGCTGGAAGTTGCCGCCCATCGCAATGCTCGCGCTCTGACCGACGATCGCGAGCACCGGCTGATGATCGAGCTTGGCGTCGTACAGGCCGTTCAAAAGATGAATCGCGCCGGGCCCCGAAGTGGCCAGGCATACGCCCAGCTCGCCGGTGAACTTGGCGTGAGCACAGGCCATGAACGCACACATTTCCTCGTGCCGCGCGCGCACGTATTCGAAGCGGTCTCCGGCTCGATCCAGTGCGCCCATGATGCCATTTATGCCGTCGCCGGGATAGCCGTAGATGCGTTTGATTCCCCATTCGGACAATCTCGCAAGCATGAAATCGCCGACTTGTGCACTCATGATGATTCTCCTTCAGTAACAATAAAACAGCGCGGTCTCGCGCTCGCGGCCAATCCGCGAAATTGGTGCACATGGCGGCTTGCCCGGTGCAAGCCGCCATGGCGGAGCAGCTGCGTTCGGCGGTTAAAGCGTTTTTTCGTAGGTGTTCAGGCGCTTTTCGGCTTCTTCCCTGCTGTCGCCGTAGCGTGAACCACCCCCGTTTTCACGGACACTCAGTTAGGCACACAATGCCTGAGGAGGTGTTCCATGTCGAAACGTCAAACATTTTCGCGCGAGTACAAGCTCGAGGCCCTACGCC
>JBOIBN010000075.1:0-9716 GCA_050739575.1 Gammaproteobacteria bacterium | reverse complement strand
GAGTTGTTCTACAACCGCAAGCGTTCGCATCAGACCCTTGGCTATATCAGTCCGGTGCAGTACGAGGCTCAACATGCTACTGTCTCTTAACCATCTGTCCGTAGAATCGGGGCTAGTTCAGGCCCTTCAAGACACGGGATTGGGTAAATTTTGCTTGGTGAGCCGCTTGCGGATGGACTGCAGTTCCCGCCTGTGCTTCGTGGTGGTCTCGGGATAGGCCATCCCGAGTTCATCAAGCGCATCCAGGATGGCTTGGGAAACGATCAAACGAGCATTCTCCTTGTCGTCTGCGGGAACGATGTACCAGGGCGCGTGAGCGGTGTTGGTCGCGCTCAAGCAATCCTCGTAAGCCTTCATGTAATGCTTCCAGTATTTCCGCTCATGAATGTCCGCGAGACTGAATTTCCAGTTCTTGTCCGGCTCGTCGATGCGTGCGAGGAATCGCTTTCTCTGCTCTTCCTTCGAAATGTGAAGGAAAAACTTGACGATTCGTGTTCCGTTGCGGTAGAGATGGTTTTCCTGGTCGACGATGGAGCGATACCGTTCCTGCCAGATGGCATTCCCGTCGAGCAACGCGTCCGGCAGACCCTCGGTGCGCAGGATCTCCGGATGCACCCGGACAATCAACACTTCCTCGTAATAGGAGCGGTTGAAGATACCGATGCGGCCGCGTTCCGGCAAAGAGCGGGTGGTGCGCCACAGAAAGTCGTGCTCCAGCTCGGTCGCGTTCGGGTGCTTGAAGCTGAACACCTGGCAGCCTTGCGGATTGACCCCGGACATCACGTGCCGGATGGCGCCGTCCTTGCCGGCGGCGTCCATCGCCTGGAAGATCAGCAGCAACGCATAACGGTTGGACGCATAGTGAAGGCGCTGTAGCGCGCTCAACTCCTCGACGTGTCGTTGGATGAGTTTGCTGTATTCCTTCTTCGACTTGTACGCCGGCTTTACCAGCGTCGGCCACTTTTTGAGGTCGACCTTTTCCCCCGCCGGAACTCGGAATTCACCGGCATCAATCTTCATCTTTATCCTCTTGCTGTTCAGATGCTTGCGTGGAGTCATCACTGCCTACGGAACCTTGCGACGCTACCGTTTTATTCCGTCGGGCACGGTTGCGAGTTGGTGGGCCTGCAAGGACTCGAACCTTGGACCAAGGGATTATGAGTCCCCTGCTCTAACCAACTGAGCTACAGGCCCGTCACGCAAGCGTCAAACGGAAAATCGCGAATATCTGTCGGGCGCTCCTTATAATAGCGGGTGCCCGCGAAAAACCAAGACCGGGAATTCTCCAATGTGGCTGCTCAAGCTTGATCGTACCTCACGCCTGATCCTCCTCAGTATCGTGCTCGGGGTGGTCGGCGCGCTGGGCGCCCAGCTTTTCCTGCTGTTGCTGCATTTGACCGACACGTACCTTCTCGCGTTTCTGGGGCACTATCAAACGATTACCGTGATAGACGCTCACGCGACGGGCGTCGCTCCCAAGCCTTTTACACACTGGTATTGGTGGGTACCGATTTCGACCACGCTCGGCGGACTGGCGGCCGGGGTGCTGATCTATGGGCTCGCGCCCGAGACCGAGGGTCATGGCACCGATGCCACGCTCAACGCCTTTCATCGCAATAACGGGAGGGTGCGGGCTCGGGTACCGCTGGTCAAGACGATCGTGAGCGCGATCACGATCGGAAGCGGCGGCTCGGGAGGGCGTGAGGGACCGACGGCGCAGATCGCCTCGGGGGTCGGCGGTGTTATCGGACAATTGTTCAAATTACCTGATGAAGAGCGGCGCCTCGTTATCCTGATTGGCATGGCTGCGGGGCTCTCGGCCATCTTCAAGAGTCCGCTCGGCACGGCCATCTTCGCGGTCGAGATCCTCTATTCGGGCATGGCCTTCGAAGGCAGCGCGCTTATTTATACATTGATATCGGCCGCCGTCTCCTATGCGATCACGGGCGCCTTCTCCGGATACACGCCGTTGTTTCTGCTGCCCACGGGCGGCCGGGATCTCCATGTGCTGGACCTGCTGTGGTTCGGACTGCTCGGCATTCTTGCGGGAGGCCTCGGCGCACTTATGCCGGCCGTGTATTACCGCATCCGCGACTGGTTTGCCGCGCTCAGGATTCCCCGGTATTTCAAACCGGCGATCGGCGGTCTTGCGGTCGGCCTGATCGGTATCGTGCTTCCACCCATCATCGGCGGCGGCTATGGCTACATGCAGTTCGTTTTACAAGGCGGCTCCGGGCTCGCCGTGTGGGTGTTGCTGCTGTTTTCGCTAGGCAAGATTCTGACGCTTGCACTCACCGTCGGCTCGGGCGGCTCGGGCGGCGTGTTCGGGCCGACGCTCTATGTGGGGGCCATGCTGGGTGCTGCATTCGCGGCGTTATTGCACCTCTTTCATGTGGACATAGCCGGGTCCTGGCTGGCCGTAGTCGGAATGGCTGCCGTTTTTGCAGGTGCGGCGCGCGTGCCGATCGCCTCGATGGTGATGGTGATCGAGATGACCAGCGGCTTTCAGCTGATCATGCCGACCATGCTTGCCGTTGCGCTTGCCTTCGTCGTTCAGCTCACGCTGACCCGTAAAGCAAAGTACCCGACCATCTACGAAGCGCAAGTCCCCACGCCGGCCGACAGTCCGGTATATCACGATGCCTATTACCAGACCGCCGCCGGATTGTTACGTCGTCAGCAAGTCACGCTCGATCGGGATATTCTTAACAACGAACTGCAGATCGCGCTTGATCGCGGCGAAGGTATCGCGCTTAGCCGGCGCAAGGAGCAGCTTTACAGCATCAAGCTCGCCCCTGGCACACCGGTTGCGGGCCGCGAAGTGCGTTCGCTCGGTCTTGCCGACATGGGTGTGCTGATTGTCGGTCTGATCCGCGGCGAGAGCGAGATTGTGCCGCACGGCGGCACCAAGCTCCAGGTTGGCGACGGCCTGTTGGTCGCCGCCGAAGGCGATTCGATTGATCAATTCCGCGCCCTGATTGCGCCGACCACGACGCCCCCCGCCAATCCATATATCTCCGGCGTGGTCTGAGGGCACCTTGGAAGCCGATCGCGCCGGTCAGCGACGACCCACCCGTTCCAGTTTCGCAGTATTCAACACAACCGTGAGATGAGGAAACCCACCGCCACGCGCGAACCCCGCAACGCCGGCGCGCTCGCCACCGACGCCGACCGCGCTGTCTCGCGGCGGTGGATACTCGCCGCCCTGATGCTCACCATGATGCTTGCGGCGATGGACAGCACGATCGTCTCCACTGCTATTCCGCAAATCGTGGGCGATCTCGGCCGCTTCGCATTGTTCACCTGGGTGTTTTCGATCTATCTGCTCGCGCAGACGGTGACCATTCCGATCTACGGCAAGCTCGCCGATCTCTACGGCCGCAAGCCGATTCTGATTGTGGGCGCCCTGATCTTTCTCGGCGGTTCGGCGGCCTCAGCGGCGTCCTGGAGCATGGTGACGCTCATCGTATTTCGCGGCCTGCAGGGACTCGGTGCGGGGTCGATCATGGCGACGGTCAATACGCTCGCAGGCGATCTCTACTCGGTGCGCGAACGGGCTCGGATCCAGGGCTGGTTGTCGTCCGTGTGGGGCATTGCCGCGATCGTCGGGCCGACACTGGGCGGCGCCTTCGCCGAGTATGCCTCCTGGCGCTGGATTTTTCTGATCAATCTTCCGATCGGTGCGGCCGCGATTGCGTTGATCGCCATTTTTCTGCACGAGCGGGTCGCGCACAGGCGTCACCGGATAGACTTTGCCGGTGCGGGCCTGGTGCTGACCGCCGTCGGTGCACTCATCTTCGGTCTACTTCAGGGCGGGCAGGCCTGGCCGTGGCTGTCGGTGCCGAGCATGATTGTTTTCGCCACCGCCGCCGTCTTGATCCTCGCGACGATCCGGGTCGAAAGACACGCCGCCGAACCGATCATGTCGGGGTGGCTGTGGCGGCGGCACGTACTCGCGGGTCCGAATCTCGCAATGGTCGGCATGGGCCTCGTGATGATGGGACCGATGGCGTATCTCCCGACCTTCGCGCAATCGGTGCTTGGACTCGGCGCCATCGCCGCCGGTTTCGTGCTCGCCGCCATGAGCGTCGGTTGGCCGCTCGCATCGTCGCTGTCGGGACGTTTGTACATGCGTATCGGTTTTCGCGACACCGCGCTCGGCGGCGCCGTGCTCATCATCGTGGCCGCGGCTGGTTTTCTCGCACTGCCTTATCCGGGCCCGACATGGGCGGTAGTGCTCGATCAGTGCGCACTCGGCGCCGGTTTCGGTCTCCTGTCGACACCGCTTCTGGTCGGGGTGCAGTCTGTCGTCGGCTGGGAGCGGCGCGGCGTCGTGACTGGCGCCAACATGTTCTCGCGCTATCTCGGCCAGAGCCTGGGTGCGGCGGTTTTCGGCGCGATCTTCAACGCCGCCGTCGGTTCCCAACTGGTCGACGCGCCCGCATTGCTGCATGCGCAACTGCCGCGGAATATCAACGCCGTGATCGCGGCCCTTCACGGACATCGGCTCGCCGATGCGGCTGAACGTTATCTGCGCCACGCCATCTATGTGGCCACGCATCACATTTACGCTGGACTCGTCGTCGTTGCCCTCGTCACTCTCGTTATCGTGCTCGCGACGCCGCGCCACTTTCCGGTGACGGGCGAGAGCGAGGACAGTCGGAACCAACCGGTATGAGTCAGGGTAAGACCTGGTTGTGCAGCGCATCGCGTCGCTGCTACGCTGAACCGACGGAAACGTTGGGCTGGACATGACGACGACTCGGCACGAGACCGAGCCCCCGTGGGAGAGTGCGGAGCCCTTTTTGCGCGCGGGCTATGCGCCCGTGCACGACGAGTGCGACGCCGCTGATCTTCCCGTGAGCGGGAAACTCCCGCTCGAACTCGCCGGCGCCTACATCAGGAACGGCCCGAACCCGGCCTTTTCGCCGATCTCCTATACCTATCCTTTCGACGGCGACGGCATGCTGCATGCCGTATATATCGAGAATGGCCGTGCGCGTTACCGCAACCGTTATGTCGCGACGCGCGGACTCGCCGCCGAGCGTCGAGCCGGCCGCGCGATTTACGGAGGCATCGCCAAGCCGTTTCCGGTGGCGCCCAGCCTCGTCGGGCCCGGCGGCGATTCCGGGCTGCTCAAAAACGGTGCATTCATCCATGTGATCGGACATGCCGGGCGCATGTTCGCGCTGTGGGAAGGCGGTGCGGGCTACGAGATCACGCCCGAACTGGAAACGCTCGGTGAATGGAAGTTGGGTACTTCCTCGCCGATCGCATTAGGCCCGCACTCGCGTTTCGATCCGGCTACCGGCGAACTCTTCATGTTGAACTACGGCCTCCACCCGCCGTACGTTCAGGTCTACGTGGTGGATTCCGGCGGAACCTTGCGTCGGCGCCTGGACGTGGATCTGCCGGCGGCGACGATGATGCATGACTTCGTTCTCACTGAGCGTTACGTGCTGCTGTTTCATTTCCCGGTGGTCATCGAGCCCACGGCGCCGATGCGGCGCGAGCCGCTCCTCGCTTGGCGGCCGGAACTCGGTACGCGGATCGGACTCATTGCGCGCTCGGATCTTGCGGGCGGCGTGCGCTGGATTGAAACGGATCCATTTTTCGCCTTCCATTTTGCCAACGGCTTCGAACGCGGCGGCATCCTTACGGTGGATTACGTGCGCAGGGACCGTCTCGTGCCAGGCCGTACGGAAGCACGTGATGCGGTGCCCCCGGCCATGCACCGGCTCACGCTCGATCCGGCGACCGGAACCTGTCGAAGCGTTGCCGTAGCCACCGAGACGACAGAATTCCCGCGCATCAACGAAACACTTACGGCCCGTCCGTCCCGCTATGTCTATGCGCCGGTGCGCCGTGGAGCGCAGACGCCGGAAGGCGCGGCGCCCGTGTATTGCGGACTGGGCAAATTCGATTGCGAACGCGGCGGAACGAGAGTGCTCGATCTGGGCGAAGACGAGATCGGGGAAGCAGTCTTCGTACCGCGTAAGGATGCGCGCGTCGAGGACGACGGCTGGCTCATGGCCTACGTTTACCGGCTGCGCGAGCGGGCGAGCGACTTTTGTATTTTCGATGCCCGTGCAATCGAGGCCGGACCGGTGGCAAGCGTGCGCTTGCCGCGACGCGTGCCCCACGGTCTGCACGGAAACTGGTTTCCGGCGCGGGTCTGAGAAATCGTGCACACGGTTTGGGAGGGCTGCGGATCAGAGATGCGCGGAAAGATCGTGCGCCGCGAAGGCGGACGGCGGAGAACATCCCCGTGCGAGAACCATGGCCTTGAATGCTTCGCCCATTTCCGAAGGCAGGATCAGTCGTTTGATCTCGCCCGAGATGCGATAGCGCTCGATATCGCTCGCCGCCGTCGCGATCGAATCGCCGATTCCGCCGCCGAGCAGAAAACGTGCCTGCGTGGCATAGCCCGCGACATCGAGACCGGCAGCGCGCGCGGCGCGTGCGAGCGCGCTGAAATCCACCCAGGCGGAAATGTCGGTGAGACCAGGCCACAGAAACGGGTCCTCGTGCGCCCGGTGGCGGTAGTGGCAGATTAACGTGCCCATGTCGCGGTCGGGATGGTAGTACTCGCGTTCGGGCAGGCCGTAATCGAAGAAAAGCATGGCGCCGCGTTCAAGTGTCGCGCCGAGCGTGGCGATCCACGGCGCGAGCTGCGGACACAATTCGGAGACGTAGGGCTCGGGCCATTCGTAGCGTCCCGCCAGTTCGCCGACCCGTTCGGCTAGCCACTCGGGCGCGGGAAGTTCCGTCCATTCGAAACCCGATCCGGGCGCCCGCACGCCGAGCCGTGCGCAATGGCCGCCGACGTAGCGGAAACGTTCGACCGCAAGCGCGTCGGCGACTTCGTTGGCGAGAATTACCCCCGCGAAAGGTTTTGCGGGTAAGCGTTCCAGCCATTCCGCGTGTGCAGCCAGCGCGGGCTCGGCGGCGAGCGTCGTCTTTTGTCGCTCGCGCAGTTCGCCGCTCAGCTCCAGGATCAGGTATTGCGCCGGGAGGCAATTCCTCGCCTCAAGAGTGCGCAGAATGTCGAGCGCCAGCCGGCCGCTGCCGGCGCCGAGTTCGAGCACCGTGTCGCCGCCGCAGGCCGCGAGCACTTCCGCGATCTGGCGGGCTACGACGGCGCCAAATAGCGGCGACACTTCGGGCGCGGTCACGAAATCGCCGGCCGCGCCGAACTTCCCGGTGCCCGTGCGGTAATAGCCGAAGCCGGTCGCATACAGCGCGAACTGCATGTACTCGGAGAACGGGATCGCGCCGCCGGCGTCTTCTACCTGTGCGCGGATCGCGGCTGCGACGCGTTCGCTGTGCTCGCGGCCTTCATCCGGCGGAGCGGGTAGCGTTTCGATTCGTTCGGACATGGGGCTAAACTGAACCTGATAGGGTATGGGACGAATGGACGAGAAGGATTCTACGGGACGCGTCGCTCTGGTGACCGGCGGGGCGCGGCGCATCGGCGCGACGATCGTGCGCGAACTTGCCGCGCGCGGCATGCGGGTCATGATCCACCATCGCGAATCGGCGGAAGATGCCGAACGGCTCGCAGCCGAGCTCAACGACCTGCGCCCGGACTCGGCGGCGACCGTAACCGCCGATCTCGCCGACGGGCAGGCGCCGGAGAAACTCGTTGCCGCCGTTCGCGAACGCTACGGCCGGCTGGATCTCCTCGTCAACAACGCCTCGGTCTTCGCGCGTACCCCGCTCGCCGAACTGGCGCAGGAAAGCTGGCGCAAGCTGCTCGCCGCAAATCTTACGGCACCGCTGTTCCTGGCCCAGGCCGCGTCGTCACTGCTTGCCGAAAGCAAAGGTTCGATCGTCAACATCACAGATGCCTACGCGGATCGTTTGCCGGCAGGCTACAGCGCCTATGCGGCGACCAAGGCCGCGCTCGCCGACCTTACCCGTTCGCTCGCGCGCGAACTTGCGCCGGAGGTGCGGGTTAATGCGGTTGCGCCGGGCGCAGTGCTGTGGCCGCAGCCGGAACCTGACGAGACCGCGAAGCGAAAGCTGCTCGCCGGGATTCCGCTCGCGCGTCTCGGCGAACCGGCCGACATTGCCCGCGCCATCGCCTGGCTTGCGGACGAAACCTATCTCACCGGCGTCATCCTCCCAGTAGACGGCGGCCGTTCGCTCGTTTGATATTCAATTGCAGGAGCAAGCTCGCTCCCACGGCACAATAGAGATTACGCCGACTTGCGGGTGGCAAGGAAGGAGGCGAGGGCGAGGGCGGTCGGGCTCTTGCGCTGGACAATCTGTTCGGGAGCGCCGATGGCGACGACGCGGCCGCCGCGCGCGCCGCCCTCGGGGCCGAGGTCGACGATCCAGTCGGCTTCGGCAATGAGATCGAGATTATGTTCGATCACGACCACCGAATGGCCGGCTTCGACGAGCCGGTGCAGCACGCCGCTCAGGCGTTCGACGTCGGCGATGTGCAAGCCCACCGTCGGTTCGTCCAATAGATAAAGTGTCGAACCGCCGCGCGGCGAGCCGGCCTTGGCGAGTTCGGTGACGAGTTTCAAACGTTGCGCCTCGCCGCCGGAAAGCGTAGGACTCTGCTGGCCGAGCGTCAAGTAACCTAGGCCGACCTCGTCGAGCAGTGCGAGCGCGCGATGGATGCGAGGATGCGAGGCGAAAAACTCAGCCGCCATCGAAACGTTCATCGCGAGCACATCGGAAATGGTCTTGCCGCGCCAGCTAACGGCGAGCGTCTCGCTGCTGAAGCGGGCGCCGCCGCAGGTTTCGCAGGGCACCGTGACGTCGGCCATGAAACTCATCTCGATCCGCCGCAGGCCCTGGCCTTCGCAGGTGGCGCAACGCCCGGCGCCGGTGTTGAACGAGAAGCGGCTCGCATCGAAGCCGCGCAGCCGCGCTTCCGGAGTTTGTGCGAAGAGCTTGCGGATGTCGCTCCAAATCCCGACATAGGTGGCGGGGCAGGAGCGCGGGGTTTTCCCGATCGGCGTCTGGTCCACTTCGAGCACGCGCGCGATGGCCTCCGCACCCGCGATCTCTTTGCAACCGACAAGCGTGGGTTTCTTTTGTCCCCGACGCAGGCCGAGCAGCGCGTGCAGGTTCGCATGCAGCACGCCGCGCACGAGCGAAGACTTGCCGCTCCCGGAAACGCCGGTTATGCATACCAGACGCGCGAGCGGGATCTTCACCTCGGGCGCGCGCAGATTGTGCAGGCGTGCGTCGCGAATCGCGATCGCGGGATCGCTACCCTTGACCGCGCGGCGCGGAAACTGCGGATGTCGCGGCGGATGCTTCAAAGCGCGGCCGGTAATCGAATCGGGCGCGCGCTTGATCGCTGCAAGCGTGCCTTCGGCGACCAGGCGACCGCCCGCAATGCCCGCACTCGGGCCGAGGTCGATCAGATGTTCGGCGGCGCGGATCGTCTCCTCGTCGTGTTCGACGACGACCACTGTGTTGCCCTTGCGCCGCAGCGTCTTCAGTGCGCGCAGCAGTTCCGCGTGATCGCGCGGATGCAGTCCGATCGTAGGTTCGTCGAGCACGTAGCACACGCCGGTGAGATTCGATCCGAGCTGCGCGGCGAGGCGGATGCGCTGCGCCTCGCTGCCGGCGAGCGTCGGCGCTGCGCGATCGAGCGCGAGATAACCGAGTCCGACTTCATCGAGAAAGGCGAGGCGCGAGGCGATTTCCGCGAGCGCGTCGCTCGCGATCGCGCGGGCGCGAGCATCGAG
>JBOIBN010000074.1:0-9757 GCA_050739575.1 Gammaproteobacteria bacterium | reverse complement strand
CCTCGAAGTAGGGCGGATTGCGCACGTAAGTCGAGTGTTCGTCCCACCGATAAATTTCTCCCTCGGGCACATCGAGTCCATTCCAGTTTTTATCTCCATCGAATACCTGGCCGTACACATGTTTGAACATGCCGGAATCGATGTTGCCGACGACGAGATCGGAGATTTCCTTCTGGCTCGGCCAGATGTCCTTGAGATAGACGGACTTACCGTCCGGTGTCTTGCCGAGCGGTTCATGCTGCAGATCGGCAGTCATGCTGCCGACGAGGGCGTAGGCCACGACCAGCGGCGGCGAGGCGAGAAAGTTCATCTTGACCTCGGGATGAATGCGCCCCTCGAAGTTGCGGTTACCGGAGAGCACGGCGCTTGCCGTCAGGTCGCAGTCGCGGATCGCCTGGCTGATCTCGGTACGCAGCGGTCCCGAATTGCCGATGCAGGTGGTGCAGCCGTAGCCCACGAGACCGAAGCCGAGTGCGTCGAGATCCTCGATCAAGCCAGTCTTTTTGAGGTAATCGGTCACAACTCTTGAGCCGGGGGCGAGGCTGGTCTTGACCCACGGTTTTGGCTTGAGTCCGAATTGGCGCGCCTTGCGCGCAAGCAGGCCCGCGCCGAGCATGACATCCGGGTTGGAGGTGTTGGTGCAACTGGTGATCGCGGCGATCACGGCAGCGCCGTCGTGCAGCGTGAAGGTCTCGCCGTCCATCTTCACCTCGATGGAGCCGAGATGGTCGTGGTGTACCGGGCGGGAGTCGGCTACCGCGCCGCCTTCGTTCTCGAAGCGGGCGAGTGCCTCGATTCTCTGTGTGCGCTCGGTGGAGAAGTTGGCGACATGTCGAGAAATCATCTTGGGCGCGGACTTGAGCGGGATGCGATCCTGCGGGCGCTTCGGGCCGGCAATGCTGGGCTCTATTTGTGACAGGTCCATCTCCACGACGTCGCTGTATTCGGCCGGTGCCTGACCGGGTTCATGCCACAGGCCCTGGACCTTGGCGTAGGCTTCGACGCGCGCGATGTGCTCCTCGCTGCGTCCCGACAGGCGCAGGTAGTTGAGCGTTTCCGCGTCGATTGGGAAGATGGCGCAGGTGGAGCCGAATTCGGGCGACATGTTGCCGAGCGTCGCGCGGTTGGCGAGCGGTACGTTGGGGACGCCGGGGCCGAAGTACTCGACGAATTTGCCGACCACGCCCTTCTTGCGCAGCAGTTCGGCGACGGTCAGTACCAGATCCGTCGCGGTCGTGCCCTCGGGCAGCGCACCCGAGAGGCGCACGCCGACGACTTGCGGAATCAGCATGCTGATGGCCTGACCAAGCATCGCGGCCTCGGCCTCGATACCGCCGACGCCCCAGCCGAGCACTCCGAGGCCGTTGACCATGGGGGTGTGCGAATCGGTGCCGACGAGCGTGTCGGGATAAGCCTGCAACACGCCGTCCACTTCGCGCTCGAACACCACGCGTGAAAGATATTCCAGATTCACCTGGTGGCAGATGCCGGTATCGGGCGGCACGACCTTGAAATCGTGGAATGACTTCTGGCCCCATTTCAGGAACGAATAACGTTCCTTGTTGCGTTGAAACTCCATTTCGCCGTTTTTCGCGAGCGCGTCGGGGCTACTCCAGAAGTCCACCTGCACCGAATGGTCGATCACGAGTTCTGCAGGAGAAAGCGGGTTGATCTTTTTCGGATCGCCGCCGAGCTGCTTCATCGCATCGCGCATGGCGGCGAGATCCACGATGGCCGGTACGCCGGTGAAGTCCTGCATCAGTACCCGCGCCGGCGTGAAGGCGATTTCCTTGGACGGTTCGGCCTTGGGATCCCAGCCGGCGAGCGCTTCGATGTCAGCCGCCTTGACGGTCTCGCCGTCTTCCAGACGCAGCAGGTTCTCGAGCAGCACCTTGAGCGAATAGGGCAGGCGCGAAACCCGGTATTTCGCTTCCAGCGCGCCCAGCTTGAAGATTTCATAGGACTTGCCGTCGACCTCTAATTTGGCGCGGCTGCCGAAACTGTTGTTCATGATATTCTCCTTTACAAAACAATAGCTTGAATGTGGTACTAAAGTACGTTATCAACTCTTTTATTATACCAGTTACGGGTGCGACTGACGCCTCGAACTGCTATGCTTGACCTTTCCTGAGCACTGAGACGAAATATGCGAAATCCGGTGCCGATGCTCTGTTTTACGGGGCTGTTGGTTGCGGGCGTATCGCCGGTTGCCCATGCCGCCGGATGCAACAGCGATAACGGAGGGATCAGTGTTCCGGCCGGTTTTTGTGCCGAAGTATTCGCAAAAAATCTGGGACCGTTGCGGCATCTCGTCGTTGCCGCGGACGGCACCGTCTATGCCGCACTGTCCTCACAACATGACGGTGGTGGGATCGTGGCGCTGCGTGACACTGACGGAAATGGACAGGCGGATTCTATAAACTACTTCGGCGACGTCAGCGGGACCGGTATCGGTCTGCACGGCGGCTACCTCTATTTCGCCGAAAACGAGCGTATCGTCCGCTTCCAACTGCCGCAGAAGGGCGACGTTTCGAAAGCCGAACCGCAGGAGATGGTGACCGGTTTTCCGGAGCAGGGCGAACACACAGCGAAAAGCATCGCCTTCGATCAAGCGGGGAATCTGTACGTGAACGTCGGTGCACCCTCGAATGCATGCCAACGCCAGGATCGCATACCCCTTTCGCCGGGTATCGATCCCTGTCCGTTGTTGCAGGAGCATGGCGGGATTTGGCGTTTCGACGCCGACAAACCGGGCCAGCGCTTCACCGCGGATGCCCGCTACGCAACCGGACTGCGCAACGTCGTTGCGTTGGCCTGGAACGGCGAGGCGAACGCACTCTACGGTGTAATGATGGGCCGCGATCAACTTCACGACAACTGGCCGAAGCTCTACACCAACGCGCAAAGCGCGAATCTTCCCGCTGAAGAGATGATCCGGGTGGATGCGGGCGACAACTTCGGCTGGCCGTACTGCTACTACGACGGCCAGCGCAACGAACTGGTGCTTGCGCCGGAATATGGCGGCGACGGCACGCGAGTGGGGCGCTGCAAGCAATACAAACATCCACTGGCCGCATTCCCCGCTCACTGGGCGCCCGAAGCGCTCGTGTTCTACGCCGGTAGCGCATTCCCCGCGCAATATCGCAGCGCCGCCTTCGTTGCCTTTCATGGTTCCTGGAATCGTGCACCGTTGCCCCAGCAAGGCTTTGTGGTCGCATTCGTTCCGTTCCGCAACGGGAAGCCCGCGGGAAAGTGGAAAGAATTCGCGACCGGTTTTGCCGGGCGTAAAGCCGTGCACTCGCCCGGTGATGCCCACTTCCGTCCGGTGGGAATCGCCGAAGGTCCGGACGGGGCGCTATATGTCGCCGATTCCCAGCAGGGATGGATCTGGCGCATCATTTGGCGGGGCGGCAAACGGGGCGGCTGATAGCATATCCGCGCCCCTCTGCCGGCTTTGCCATGACCATTCGCACGCGTTTTGCTCCCAGTCCGACCGGGTATCTACACATCGGTGGTGCGCGCACGGCGCTGTTCAGCTGGCTTTATGCGCGTCATCACGGCGGCGAATTCATTCTGCGAATCGAGGACACGGACCGCGAGCGTTCGACCGAGCCGGCAGTGCAGGCGATCCTCGACGGTATGCGTTGGCTCGGCCTCGACTGGGACGAGGGACCGTATTTCCAGACCCAACACTTCGAACGTTACCGCGAAGTCGCGGCGCAGCTTCTTGCTTCCGGGCATGCCTATCGTTGCTACTGCACCCGCGAGGAACTGGAAACGATGCGTGCGGAACAGACGGCACGCGGCGTCAAGCCGCGCTACGACGGGCGCTGCCGCGAGCGGCGCGAGCCGCGGTCCGATGTCGCGCCGGTGCTGCGCTTTCGCAGTCCCGAAACGGGCGAGACGGTGGTGGAAGATCGGGTGCGCGGCCGGGTCGTCTTCGACAATCGCGAACTGGACGATTTCGTCATTGTGCGCTCCGACGATACGCCCACCTATAACTTCACGGTGGTGGTGGACGATAGTGACATGCGCATCACGCACGTCATCCGCGGCGACGATCATCTGAACAACACGCCGAAGCAAATAAACATATTCAGGGCACTGGACTTCGAACCGCCGGTTTTCGCGCATCTGCCGATGATCCTCGGGCCGGACGGCGCGAAGCTCTCCAAGCGTCACGGCGCGGTCGGCGTCATGCAGTACCGCGAGGATGGCTATCTGCCCGATGCCCTGCTCAATTACCTGGTGCGCCTGGGTTGGTCGCATGGCGATCAGGAAGTCTTTTCCCGTTCGGAGATGATCGCGCTCTTCGATATCGCCGACGTCAACCATTCGGCTTCGGCAATCAATCCGGGCAAGCTCGACTGGCTCAATCAACACTACATCAAGGCGGCGGAACCAGCGACGCTGGTCGAGGAATTCACGTGGCAGCTCGCGCGGCTCGGGATTCCCGCGAACACTATGGACGCCGCCGGACTGCAAGCCATCGTGCTCGCGCAGCGCGAACGGGCAAAAACACTGAGAGAGATGGCGGAAGCCAGCCGCTTCTTTTTTGAACGTCCCGCCGCCTACGATTCCAAGGCTGCGGCGAAAAACCTGACTTCCGAAACTGGACTCCTCCTCGGCGAAATGCAGGCGCGCTTCGAGACGCTTGCCAAATGGAATCCCAAGTCTATTCACGAGGCCGTAGAGGCGCTGGCCGCGGAGCGCGACATCAAGCTCGGCCGCATCGCGCAGCCGATCCGCGTCGCCGTCTCGGGCGGGGCGGTTTCGCCGCCGATAGACCAGACGCTGGCCATTCTGGGCCGCGAAGAAACACTTGCGCGGATCGCCCGCGCCCGCGAGTGGATCGGCCTGCGCGCCGTTTCGGGTTGACACCAAGCGGTCCAAAACAGGAAAATGTACGGGCTCGCGTGGGGCTATAGCTCAGCTGGGAGAGCGCCTGCATGGCATGCAGGAGGTCGGCGGTTCGATCCCGCCTAGCTCCACCATCCACTGTTTCGTAAGTCTGTCAACGTCCCCGTCGTCTAGAGGCCTAGGACACCGCCCTTTCACGGCGGCAACACGGGTTCGAATCCCGTCGGGGACGCCATAATATCAATAACTTATGCGTATGTATTGTTTGAAATGTGCTCATACGATCCAGGGCCGGCCACAGTAGTCCACGCGACCGCGGGAATGATCGCAGTCAGGGCTCTCAAACGGTAACCGGCAAGTGAGACGGCAAAAGGTCTGCCTGGCACTGAGTCGTGATGAATGCGAAGGCTCGTCGCCTCTGTCGTGTCTTGTCTACCCCTTTTCGACAATTTTATCCGTCGGCCGTTATTGCTGCGTCAATTGATCCAGAAGTTGTTCGTACTTCAGCGCCCGGGAGTGGTCCCCGGCGTGTTCATAGAAGCTGGCAAGCGTGGCAAGGGTATCCCGATCGTAGGGATTGAGTTTGAGGGAACGCTCCAGGATGGCGATTGCCGCTTTCGTGTTTCCGGCGTCGTTCAACGCGACCGCATAGACATAGGCATATCTCGGGTTTGATGGGGCGATGCGTGCCGCGGCGGCGAGCAGATCGAGGGCCTGGGTCTTCTGTCCCTTGCGGACATCCAGAAGGCCGAGCGAGAATTGCAGAGAAGGATCGTCGGGTGAATGTTGCATCGCGCGGTGGAGGACGGCTTGCGCCTCGTCGTCCCGTCCAAGCGACCGGTAGAGATCGGCGAGATTGACCGCTGCCGGGCTGAAGGATGGATCGATGGAAAGCGCAGTAGTAAGTTCGGACTTGGCGCGATCGAGTTCTCCCTCCCTGCCAAAAAAGAGCGCGAGGTCCAGATGAGCCTCGGGCCGATCGGCATTCAAGCTCTGAGCAGCCACGTATTCCATAGACGCATGATCCAGTGCGGTGGCTACATCATCCAGCTTGTCGAGCAGAGTGCCGTTCTCTGCACCCGCGAGCGAATCGGCCGCCGTGATTCGTACTGAACGTACCGGGTCATCGAGCAACCGGAGCGTGGCGGGGATGTTCGCCTTTATATCCGCGTCCGAGAGCGTCTCCGCAGCCGCGCGCCTGACCAGGGCCGATTCGTCTTTGGATCCCTTGTCGAGGAGCGTGCCGTTCTGCTGTTCATTGAGACTGGAGAGAAGCTTTAACGCGGTGGCTCGGGCTATCGCAGGTTGCCTGGAATCGGCAACGAGTTGGGCGAGCAGGTTTTGCGCTCCGGGTGCTCCCAGTCTTCCGGCGTGCAATGCCGGGCCGAATTGTTGGAAACCGATTCGGGTCGGGCCATACCATTTCGTAATCCAGTTTGCCGCCCATTGCGGAGTTTTGTCGGTGTGGCACTCGTTGCAGGCGTTGGGCGTACCGAGGGCGATCGAAAGGTCGGGGCGTGGGACACGAATGCTGTGATCGCGCCGGGGATCGATGCGCATGTAGGTTCGTGTCGGCATGTGGCAGGAGGCGCACTGCGCTCCCGCCGATCCGACTGCGTGATGAGTGTGACGGGACGAATCGTACTTGTCGGCAAGATGGCAGCTCGTGCAGAGCTGGTTACCCTGCGCGCGAAGCGTAGCCGTGTGCGGATCGTGACAGTCGGTACAGGTCACGCCCGCGTGGAACATCCGGCTCTGGATAAACGACCCGTACTCGTAAACTTCGCCCTTGATCTGACCGTCCGGGAAGTACAGATCACTGTCGAGCAGTGCGACGCGATAATCATCCCCCAGGGGCTGGCCGTGTACGTAATCCTCGTGGATTTGCGTACGTCGCGAATGGCATGCCGCACACATCTCGATTTCGCGGTCGCTGGTACGAGGCCTGCTCCGGCGCACAAGATCGGTCGCGGGATCGGTGTGCCAGGTAACGCCAACTCTTTCATCGAGCGCAATGGTGAGGCCCTCCGTTGAGCCGATGTTCGGATAATTATGTGGATGTCTGGCCCAAGCTACATGGGCCGACCCCGGACCGTGGCAGGCTTCACATCCGACGTCGATCTCCGCGAACGTGGTTGCGTAAGTGCGCGTCGCGGAATCGTAGCCTTTACGCAGGTTGGTCGAGTGGCAGTCGGCGCAGGTGTAGTTCCAGATCTGATCTATCGCCGTCCAGTTCAATGGATTGTTTGGGTGGCCGCCGGAGCCTGGATAAAGTGCGAACCAGCGCTGCCCGCCGGCCGCGCGTGGCCGACTGTCCCAGGCGATGCCGAATGCCTGCAACCGTCCGCCGGAAAGTGGTATCAGGTATTGCTGCAACGGGTAAACGCCGAAGGTGTATTTGATGGGGTAGTCGTGCGGCTTGCCGTCGGGCCCGTCGGTCCGGACCATGAATTTTTTGCCGGCACGAAAAAAAACGCTGACGGCATCGCCGTCGGTGAACTTTGCGCCGGAAAAGTCGCCGAGAACAGTAGCATGCGTAGCCGGTTGCATCGCCAGTTGGTGATGCGAACCCAGCCAGCTCCGGTATTCACTGACGTGGCAGGCGCCGCAGGTTCTGGACCCGACAAAGCTTGGCGAGGCGACTGCAGTGTGCGCGGTCGTTGCTTCCGCGGTTTTAACGGGCGCTGCCGCGCAAACGGACGTTCCGCATGCGGCGAGAAGCGCCAATCCCAAACCTGCAAAGAAGAATGTACTGCGGTCTGGAGCGCGGTGGCACCCCGACGGCGTGCATGCTCCCTTGCTTCCTGAGGCTTTATGCAGCTTCCAACTCACGACGCGGCATCACATTGCCGATCGGTCTCTGCCGCGCCCGTTCAGTGCTGGCGCACCGCCGTTTTTGCCTCCGAAGCAGCCGGACACGGTCCCATGTGTTCCTCGATGATGTCCAGATCGGCCTTGTTGGTCTTGCCATCCTGGTTGATGTCGGCCCAGCTCGACTGGCCTTTGGACAGTCGTTTGAACATTGCCCATTGCTGGACATCCTTCTGATTCACGATGCCGTCGAGGTTGATGTCCCAAGG
Source organism: Gammaproteobacteria bacterium (assembly GCA_050739575.1). Lineage (GTDB taxonomy): Bacteria > Pseudomonadota > Gammaproteobacteria > JAKDMP01 > JAKDMP01 > JBOIBN01. The sequence continues at coordinate 1,817 of JBOIBN010000074.1, read as the reverse complement.
GCAGGCGGGCTGCGACGCGAGGAGCGTGTCGAGATCCGCATGCAGGACGTTGTAGTTTTGTTGCTGCCTGGGCGTGAGCGGCGGCATCCCGGTCGCCAGCAGATTCCCACCGGCCGTGTCTAACTCGGGCGCCGGAACGTGTTCGTTGATCTGGTACAACTCGGTGACCGAGCTCGGCGCGCAGGCGTTGGCGGCCGCATCGTAGGCGGCGTATTTGTTCACGACGATTTTGTAATGATCATTGCGAACGGCGTAGGCCTCCAGCGGATAAATGTTGCTCGCAACCGTCTCGCCGTGATCGTGCTGCCAAACCGCGACCTGGCAGCACAGCCCGAAACCCCGGACCGGGGCGCCGGAGGTGTCCGGGTTGGGACCGTACCAGACCCCGTTGTTGTCGTGACATACGCCTTTGGTCGGAGCGATCTGGGTACAGGTAGTCGCGTTGTACACGCAGGGACCGTTGATCACGCCGTGGGCGTGCCGATTGGTGCCGATCTCGGTGAAGTTGGTCGTGCGGATTTCGGACTGCTCGGGATTCTCCAAATACGGAAGCATGGACTGTGAGTCGAGCGTGCGGGGCACGGCTTTGTGCACATCTATACCTGCCAGTTCGCCGATCAGTTGGTAGAAGTCCACGACGTTGACCATGTGATTAACCACCCGTCCGGGATCGACGATCCCCGGGCCCGCGACGATTCCGGGATTCCATACACCCGTTTGGTAGGCGGTGGATTTCGCCCGGCTGGGGTCGAAGGGCGGCTTGACCACGGTAGCGAGGCTGCCGTTGTCGCTCACCATCAGAACATAGGTGTTGCTTTTCCGGGGATCGTAGACGAGATTGCCGTGGCGGCCATAGCGGGCAATCCCCGTGGCCACGAGCAGGTGTCCGATCTCGTGATCCATGGACTCTTCCATCAGGTTCGAGAGGATGCGCTGGTCGTTGGGATTGGCGCAGTCGAGGTTGCTTGCGTCGGGCTGCCCTTGGGGCAAGGTAGCGCTTGGCGGCTGCTCGAGCGGAGTATGGTCGGTCGCAAAACTCACAACCGCCAGCCACGGTTGGCCCGCGGGTTGCCGGTTGATCCAGTTTACGGCCGCGTCCACCACCTGGACGCCGCGATAGGTGCGGGCTCGGATATCGGTCGGCGGTACCTGTGTTACCGAGCCGTTCGCATAGGTGATGACCAGCGGTGAAACGTAGTGCCCGCTCAGTTTGTTGAAGTTGATGCGGGCGGGAACCCGATTGGTGCAGAGCTTGTCGGGATTAAAGATGCCGCCCGAGTCCCGACAGATGCGTCCCGGTGCTTCGAGGCCGGACTTGATCAACTCCTGGCAGGTATTGTCCGCCGCATAGCAGGCGCCCGCATCGGCCCCGCCGTGTTCCGCGTCGCCCACGAAGCCGCAGGACCAGGTATGCCGCGGCGCGACGCCGCCGGCCGTGGTGTCAATCGAGGAGGGGTCGCCGGTCACGTCCAACCAGCCGTTGTAGTAGTCAAAACCGAATGCGTGCACCATGCGGTAGCCGTAAGGGTCATTACCCTGCAGTCCCATGTGAAACTTGCCGAAGAGCGCGCTCTTGTAACCGCGCGTGCCGAGCAGTTTCGGCAAGGTCATTTCGTTCGGATTGACCATATAATTGGCGAGATCATTGTTGCCGATTGCGGTCATGACATGCGTGCGCAGGGGATAGCGACCCGTGAGCAAGGCCGCACGGCCGTTCGAGCAGGCCGGCATGGACCACAGATTGTGAAACCTCACTCCCTCATCGGCGATTGCCGCGATATTCGGCATTGCCGCCGGAGTAGCTCCGCCATAGCCGA
>JBOIBN010000073.1:0-9808 GCA_050739575.1 Gammaproteobacteria bacterium | reverse complement strand
TCGAGCAGATAACCGTTCACGCGGCTTCGTCCTCGTAGCGTTTGACGTCTTCCAGCGTGATCGGCGGGCTATCCTCCGCTACCAGGAAAACGGGGAAACCGTCTTCCTTGGCCGGATATCGGGTGCGTGCCACGAGGCCGCGTCGCATCAGATCCGACACCACCCGCCCGAGCGATTGCTTGCGGGTCGCCGCCAGCTTGCGTGCCGCTGCCAATGCCTCGTCATCCAGGGACAGGGTGGTTCTCACGGGGGGATGCGGTGATTGGTGTTTGCGGATCATTGCATCACATTTACGCTCTCACGGCAAGCGTTGGATCAGGCGCGGGAGAGGCGGGCGATCCAGCGGTAGAGCACGATCATGGTGAGGGCGAAAACGATGCTTCCGATCCAGATCGAGATGGTGCCGAAGTTTTTACCGACTAGGGCGATCGGGTTGTCTTTGCCGGAGAAGGCGACGACTGCCGCGAACACGACGCCGAGCAGGCTCTCGCCCACGATCAGGCCCGAAGCGAGCAGAATTCCGAGTTGCTTGGCGGCTTCCGGCTTGGGCCCGCGGCGTTCGGCGCGGCGGTTGAACCACCAGCCGGCCAGTGCGCCGACTACGACCATCAACGTGGTCGAGGTGGGGAGGTAGATGCCGAGTCCCACGCCGAGCGGTGGCAGGCGGGCGTGCTTCGAGGTGCGGGCGAGAATTTCGTCGAGCACGATGCTGCCGGCGCCGATTGCACCGCCGAGGCCGAGTAAGCCCCAGTTGATCTTGTTCTCGATTACGCCCTGGGCAAGCGCCGAGATCAGGCCGGCCTGTGGGGCGGGCAGCGCACGCGCGGGATCGACGCCGGGCGCGCCGAGAAAGCCGTAGGCGTGACTCAGCAGATCGAGTACCGGCGGAATGACGACGGCACCCGCGAGCACGCCGATCACGAGGGCCGCCTGCTGCTTCCACGGCGTGGCGTTAACCAGTTGTCCGGTTTTGAGATCCTGCAGGTTGTTGTTGGCGATGGAGGCGACGGCAAACACGACCGAGGTGACGAAAAGTGCAAAGGCCACCAGGGCTTTGCCGGCATTCGCCGGAAAGAGCGACTTGACGAAGAGGAAGAGAAGCACCGCCGCGACGACGACGACGAGTATCCCGATGCCGGAGAGCGGGCTGTTGGAGGAGCCGATCAGTCCCGCCATGTAGCCGCACACGGCGGAGACCAGAAAGCTCATGATGACGACGAAGATGACGCCGCTCACGACGAGCAGCGTGGTGTGCGAACCTAGCCCGCTGGTGGCGCTGAAATTCCAGAACAGCCCCGCGATCGGAATCAGGCAGATCAACGAGATGATGCCGACGATGCCGATGGGCATGTCACGTTCGGTTTGGGGAAGCGTGTGGGCCTGGCCCGCCTTGCGCACACGCGCGGCGGCCATGGCGCTTGCGAGACCGCCGATCACCGGCTTGACCAGCTTGGCGAGCGTCCAGATGGCAGCCACGCCGATGGCGCCCGCACCGACGAAGCGCACGTAATTACTCCAGGCACCCTGCGCCACATCCGCAGCCGTCCCCGTGGCCGGATGCAGAAGCGTGAAGTGCGGCACCGCCCAGCCCCAGCCGACCAGCGCACCGACCAGCATGGATAGCCCGACCCACAGACCGACCAGATGTCCGATGGCGAACAGGGCGAAGGACAGGCTGAAATCGAAACCCGTTGCGCCTTTGTCGTGGCTGCCGAAATGGAAGTAGGTGACGAGATCGCTCGCAAACACCTTCGTCTGCACGATGACATAGAAAATCGCCGAGACCACGCCGCCCGCGAGCACTGCCTTGAGGCCTGCGCCGCCCTTCTCCACGGTCTCGGTTTCCGCGTCTTTTTCTTCGCCGGCGCCGACCTTGAGCACTTCGGCGCAGGCTACGCCCTCGGGATAGGGAAGATCCGAATCGGTCACCAGCGCCCGGCGCAGCGGGATGGTGTACATCACGCCGAGGATGCCGCCGGTTGCGCAGATGCCGGCCGAGATCCAGAACGGGAAGCCCGTCCACCAGCCGACGATCACCAGCCCCGGCAGCACGAAGATGATCGACGAGAGCGTGCCGGCCGCCGAGGCGACGGTCTGCACAATGTTGTTCTCTTGTATCGTCGCGTTTTTCATGGCGCGCAGGATCGCCATGGAGATTACGGCGGCGGGAATCGAGGTGGAAAACGTGAGCCCGGCCTTGAGGCCGAAGTACACGTTGGCGGCGGTGAACACCAGGGTGATGATGATGCCGATGATCATCCCGCGGATGGTCAGCTCGGTGACTTGTTCGGTCACCGATTGCGATTGGCTGGTCACGCGGATTCCTCCCTGTTTATGCATTCCCGTGCCGGTTGGGCGCCAAGTTGACAGCGGAGTTTATCAGTCGAGGCGGGCTCGCGGGCGCAGCCATCGTCTGCGCCCGGTTTTTGCTTGAGCGAGTCGGACGAGACGGCAAACGGACGGATGCACGACGGGGTGCATCCGTCCGGGTTCCGAATCGTCAGGACTCGTCAGCGCCAATAGCCATCGACCCAGACCCAGCGTCCGTTAGGCCGGTGCACCCAATGTCCCGGAACCCACCCGACTCCAGCCCGCGGAGGACGGGCCCAATACCCGGGCGCCCATACCCACCGGCCGGAGCGCCAGACCCAGTGGCCCTTGACCCATACGGCGCCGGAATACGGCGCTCGTCCGACGACTTCCACGCGAACAGGTGGCGGCCGCGTGGTAACGACGACGCCGTAGCTGGGGGCGGGCGCGTAGGGGGCGGGGGCGACACATGCGGACAGCGAAACAAGACAGACTGAAAGACACAACGCGGAGAGAGTTTGACGCATCACGACGATCTCCTCTGTTGAAAAATCGCCTTTCATTTTAGCGAAAGACGTGAGGCAAACGCGCTTACCGGTCGAATGCGGCCGATTGTTATCATACCCAGTTCCCGCAGGGCCCGGTGTGATGACGAAGCGCGTCTTGTTTGCGGTCCACGACTGGGGGCTCGGTCATGCGGCAAGAAGCCTCGTGCCGATTCGCGCGCTCATCGAACGCGGCGACTCGGTGACTGTGCTGATGCAGCCGAGTCCGGGCATGCAGTTGTTGCGGAACGAACTCGGCGACGCCTGCGAGTTCTATCCGTATCGAGATATTCCCAAGCCCTTCAGTCGCTGGCCGCCCATGTTCTACATCCGCATGAGCCTCGCCATGCCCTGGGTGTGGTTGCACTTTAAGCTGGAGCACCGTCTGACCGAACGGCTGGTGCGCGAACACGGCTTCGATCTGGTGATCTCCGACAGCCGTTTCGGCGTGTGGTCGGGGGCGGTGCCGAGCTACTGCATCTTCCATTCCCTGCGTCAGATCATTCCGGGACGGCTGCGTTGGGTGGAGCGGCTGGTGGAATGGGGCCAGCGCGGCTTGCTCAAGGGCTACACGAAGGTACTCATACCCGATGCCGAAGAAGGTGGCGGGCTCTCGGGCGATCTTGGGCATTATCCCGTGCTCGATTGGGGAGCGGGGCGGATCGTTTATGTCGGCCCGCTCGCCGACGTCGTCCGCCCCGGCCTGCCCGTTGATATCGACTATTTCTTCTCGGTCTCCGGCATCGAGCCGCAGCGTGGACTGCTGGAGAAGCGCGTGCTCGCGGCGCTGCCGGAGCTGAGCGGGCGCATCGTCGTGACCTTGGGACGTCCGGAACTTGCGGGCGAGGAAAAGCAAATCGCGGGGGCCACGGTGTACGGCTATCTCGATCGCGTCCGGCAGGCGGAAATGCTCAACCGCTCCCGCGTCGTCATCACCCGCTCGGGCTATACCACTCTGATGGAACTGGCCGTACTCGGCAAGAAAGCCCTCTTCGTGCCGACGCCGGGCCAAAGCGAGCAGGAATACCTTGCCCGTTTCCATTGCGAAAGCGGTCAAGTGTGGTCAACCACGCAAAGGCGGCTAGACATCCCGCGCGATCTCGCCCGCGCCGAGGCCGCCGCAGGGTTGCCGCGGATAGATGCCGCGAACTCAGTCCGGCGCTTCCTCGAGGTCGTGAAGTGAGGCCCGTGCCTGCGGGTGCAGCGTCCGCCACAAAATAAATACCACCGGCAGGTTGAGCAGCCACATTGCACCTGTCCACACCAGACGAAATCCGAGCATCAGTGCAAGCCCGTCGGTGAGGCCGATGCCCCAAGCCTGAGCCGCACCCATGCCGAGCACTTCCACGGTGCCGATTTGGGTGACGAGTCCGCCGAACAAAAGCACCACGGCGAGTGAGAAGGCATAGATCGTCGCCGCGGTGAGGAAATCCAAATGACGCAGCCCGACGCCGCGACCGACAAGCATGAAAACGAGGGCGAGCGCGCCGAGGTACGTCGCCGCGATCAGCAGGTTGACAGCGAGTATCCGTGCGTTCGACAGGCGCTTGAGTCCCTGGATCAGTTCGATGGCTTCGACCAAGGTGCGGTGCAGCGCCGGTTTTTTCACTTTGTGTGCGAGCCTTTGCGCAAGCTGTTCGAAGCGCAATATGCCGAATAGGAGAAATGCGAGCCCGACAAGGGAAAACACGGCGATCGGGCGCAGTTCGGGCCAGCGCGGAATGCCGACGGCCGCGAGCAGCAGCAGTACGACCGCGGTTTCGGCGAGCAGCATTACCACGGTCGCCGCGGAACTGCGTCCGAAGCGGAACTTGCCGGAGGCCGACAGTACCCAGTTTTGGGCGAAGATGCCGAACGGCAACGTTACCGCAAGTTCGCCGACCGAGAATGCAAGCGCCAGTCGACTCCATTTCGGGCGTATGCCGAGATTGGCGAGCAGCAGGTACAATTGCAGAAACTTGAGCGCGAGGTAGAGCGCGGCCAGTGCGAGCGATGCGGCCATGATCCACAACGGAATCGCCTGCACGCGCCCGAGCACGAGGCCGAGGCCGCCGAGTTTGAAGGCGACGACGAGGAGCGCCGCCGCGAGCAGCACAGGCAGGATGAACGCGGGCTGGGCGAGGACGCGCAGCCCGCGACGTGCGTTCACGGGCCGAGATTCCGAACGAGTTCGGGCGCGAGGTCGTCGAGAGCATTAGCAAGGTAGCGCACCACGTTTGCCGGTTTGCGCCAGCCTGGGGTGGCGTCTCGCGGGCAATCATTGCGCCAAAGGGCAGGTTCGCGTGCGATGAGTTTCTTGCGCTTCAGCCATCCGAGACGCTCGGTCGCGAGCGTCTCTGGCGCGCTGCGCGCGAGCAACGGATCGAGCGTGAATCCGGCGGCGGTGATGGCCGCCGCCGCGCGGTGCAGCCACGCGGCAAACTCCTGCGTAGTAAACGTCACCGGCCCGGTGGTGAGGAAATGCGCGATCAGATGGCTGGGATTCACGGCATAAAGTCGCAGAATGGCGTGACGCAGATCGGCGGCGAAAATCCGTTCGTCGGATGAATCGAGATTACGCAATGCTTCCCCCACATGGACGATGACGCGCAAGCGGCCCGGACCCAGCGGATCATAGCTCAGCGTGAGGGGCAGGAGCGGCGGCGGGCGCGCGGCCAGTCGGTACAGCCGCCGGGTGCCGGTGCGGATGCGCCCGAATTTGCCCGTACCCGAAATGGTGCCCTCGGGTGCGAAATACACCGTGCGCCCGGCGTCGAGAAGCGCTGCAAAGCGCGCAAGCTGCGCCGTGATCGTGGTGCGAAACTCAGGCTTGAGCGCCCGCAAGCTTGCGACCCGCAAACGGCGCAGGCCCCAGAAGGACTGCCGCAGTTTGCCCAGGCGCCGCGAATCAATTTCGTCGAGTCGCAGCGGCAGTTTTCCGATCGCAGCCGTAATCTCGCGCCGACCGCGGTCGTTGAAGATCGTGACAGGATAGGCTGCTCCGAACCCCGCGTCGAGCAGTGCGTTCAGCGTTTCGCCGAAGGTGAATTCACGCAGGCGACGCATGGGCTCGGCGCGTATGGTGCGGAAGAGCCACGCGAGTGGGATGTTCCCGAGCAGTTTGGGCAAGGGCTCCGGCCATTCGGCGAGCAGATTGGCGAGGGCGCCGGGGTAGAGCAGATCCTCGCGCATCGCATAAAACGGCAGCGGCCAGCGGATGTGCACGCCCTTACGCCGGCACACCACCGTGGTGAGAACGGGTACGTCCGAATCGCGTTGATGGTTGGAGACGATCAGTGTACCCGGTTCCAGACGGTAGCCGGGCGGAAGTATTTCTTCCTTGCGGTAGAACGCGCCGATCACGAGATCGAAGGCGCATTCGATCAGCCACGCGAGCCGCGGACGAGGATCGAATTCAGCATCCGGCAACCACTTAAACGTCACGACGGCTGCTCGGCGAGTAGTGAGAAACGAGGGATGAGGCGCGACTGGAGCGGCATACACGGAAGTGGCTTTACGAGACAGGTCATGGCCATTAGGTTTTGTTCCTCATCCGGTAGCGACGGCCTTTCCAGCTTGAACGGATGCCTGCGAACGCGCGCAGCGCCGAATGCCAGGTCATGACGAGATAAAGGGTTGCGACGGCCGGAAGCAGAATGGCAGCGGCAGGATTGCGGCGATAGTAAAGCAGGGTCGGGACATAGCTTGCGGTGAGCGCGCCCCAGCTCGCAAGTCCGAGCCAACGCGCGACGCCGCCGAAGACCAGCGCCGCGAGCGGCACCCAGAAGGCGAGCAGCATAACTGCGGTCGCCGCAACGAGGATCAATCGCGATTCGCCGAGTTGCACATAGGCGCTGCGCGCGATCATCGCGGCGATGGAGGACAGGTTCTGCCGGCGAAGACTTTGTGCCCCGTGAGAAAGGCCGAGAAAACAGTGGTAGCCGGCGCGCTTCGCGCGCGCCGCGAGCGTGCAATCGTCAATGATCGCGTCGTGCCAGGCTGCAAAGCCGCCGATGTTTGCGAGTACCTCGCGTTCGATCAGAATTGCGCCGCCCGCTGCTGCCGCCATCTTGCTTTGCGTGCGGTTGGCGAGCGCGAACGGATACAGCAGCTTGAAAAAATAGACGAAGGCTGGGAGCAGCAATCGCGCCGCGAAGCCGTGCCAGCACGGTTCGGCGAGCACCGAAACGAGTGCATGGCCTTCGTTCGCCTTGCGTTGCAATGCGGCGAGCATGCCCGGTGTGAGGCGGATATCGGCGTCGAGCAGCAGCACGCGCGGAGTTGCGACGCAGGCGAGCCCCTGTTCGAGCGCCCAGAGTTTGCCGGTCCAACCCGGCGGTGGCGGCGTGCCCTGGATCACGGTCAGGTTTCGAAGACCGCTTGTACGCACGATCGCGCCCGTGCCGTCGTCGGACTCGTCGTCCACCAGCACGACCGCTGCTTCAGGAGCGCTTATGTGCAGTGCATCGAGCGTTTCTCCGATTACCGCAGCCTCGTTGCGCGCCGGAATGAGGACGGTGAAGTCCGGCAATAGCGTGGAAGTTGCGGGTTCCGGCTCCAGCCGCTCGCGGCAGCGCCACGGTTGCCAAGGCATGAGAAGTAGCACAAGCCACAAGCCGAGCGCGATTGCCGCGAGAATCAACATGTGCGGTTACCGCGCAAAGCGCAGTCGCAGAAAAAATCGGCAGGCTGCTAGTGGCGGTTCTCGGAGTGAACCTCGACCGGAATACCGGAAAGTCCCTGCGTGCTGCGATCGTAGAGAATCGGACGATCGGGGGCGAACGGGCCTTCAAACCGTGGACCGCGCCGGCTTACCCGCCAAGCCTTCAGAGGGTGGCGGAAGGCATCTTCCGCCGCCGTGCCCTCGAAACCACAGTGTGCCATGCAGTTGGCGCATTTCGGATTGCGTCCGACGCCGTAGTTTTCCCACTCGGTGGTTTCCATCAGCTCGCGGAAGCTCTTGGCGTAACCCTCGTCGACGAGTAGATAGCACGGCTTTTGCCAGCCGAATACATTGCGCGTAGGGTTGCTCCACGGCGTGCACTGGTAGTCCTGGTTGCCGCAGATGAAGTCGAGGAACAAGCTCGAATGCGAGAGCGGCCACGCGGTGCCGTTCTTGTTTTTGAAGATGTCGCGGAACAACTCCTTCGACTGGCGCCTGCCGAGGAACACGTCCTGGCGCGGCGCATGCCCGTAGCTGTAGCCGGGCGAGACGGTAATGCCGTCTACGCCGAGGTCATTAGCTGCGAAGTCGAAGAAGCGCGCCACCTTTTCAGGATTTTCACCGGCAAACAGCGTCGTGTTGATGTTGACGCGAAAGCCCCGCGCCTTCGCCGCCCTGATAGCGGAAACCGCCGCGTCGAACACGCCCTGGCGATCCACGCTTTCATCGTGGCGTTCGCGCAGGCCGTCCAGATGCACAGAGAAGGTGAGGTAGATCGAAGGCGTGAACAGATCAAGCTTCTTTTCGAGCAGGATTGCGTTGGTGCACAGATACACGAACTTCTTGCGCGCGATGATGCCTTCGACGATCTGCTTGATGTCCTTGTGGATCAGGGGCTCGCCGCCGGGAATGGAGACCACCGGCGCGCCGCATTCGTCCACGGCCGCGAGGCATTCTTCAAGGCTCAGGCGCTGGCGCAGGATGTCGTCTTCATAATCGATCTTGCCGCAGCCCGGGCAGGCAAGGTTGCACTGGAACAGCGGCTCCAGCATCAGCACTAGCGGGTACTTCTTCTCACCCCTGAATTTCTTGCCGAGTATGTAGCCGGCGATTTTTGCCTGTTGCCGCACGGGTACGGACATGATTCAGCCTCCTTGCGTTTCCGCTTCGACTTCCAGGTGAATGCGCAATTCGAGCGGCGGACGGAAGGTAACCTGTTCGTCCGGTCCACTCATTTCGCGAACTCCGGCGTGACCGAGCCTGGCAAGTTTCGCGAGCACTTCCTCCACCAGCGCCTCCGGCGTCGAGGCTCCGGCGGTGACGCCGATGCGGTCTTTGGCGGCGAACCAGTCGGGCTCGACCTCGCTTGCATCCTGCACCAGATAGGAACGCACGCCGGCCAACTCGCCGACCTCTCGCAGGCGGTTGGAATTGGAACTGTTGCGCGCGCCGACCACGATCAGGACGTCGGCTTCGCGCACCAGATCGTGCACCGCGTTCTGACGGTTCTGGGTGGCGTAGCAGATATCCTTGATGTCCGGGCCCACGATGGCAGGGAAGCGCTGTTTCAGGGCCTCGATCACGGCGCGGGTATCGTCTACCGAGAGCGTGGTCTGGGTAACGTAGGCCACCTTAGCCGGATCGCGCACGGCGAGCGTTGCGACCTCTTCGACTTCGGAAATCACGTGTACCGGACCGGCTACGCGCCCGCTGGTGCCCTCGACTTCGGGATGACCGCGGTGACCGACGATGATGAGTTCATAGCCGTTGCGATTATATTTCTGCGCCTGTATGTGCACCTTGGCGACCAGCGGGCAGGTGGCGTCAATGATTCTGAGTCCTCGCTCGCGGGCCTCGCGCACGCGCTGATCGGAAACGCCGTGGGCACTGAAGATCGTGACTGCACCCGCGGGCACCTCAGCGAGATCCTCGGTGAACACGGCGCCCTTGCCGGCGAGATCGTTCACCACGTGCTGGTTGTGGACGATTTCGTGCAGCACATAAACCGGCGGACCGAAGACCTTGAGGGCCTCCTCGACCACGTCTATTGCCCGCACGACGCCGGCACAGAATCCGCGGGGTTTGGCGAGCACGACTTCCATTCGCTCCTTGTATCCTCTCGTTAATGACCGTGACGCGGCGGGCGTCCGAAACACATTGAATTATAACGCTTGAGACCGGCCTCGCGTTAAACTGTGACTTGGCCTTATGCGGACCAAGGAGGGGGGAATGCCGGCACGTGTGGCGGTAACGGGCGCGACGGGCTTCGTCGGCTCCGCCGTGGTGCGCGCCTTTCTCGCCGCGGGTTATC
>JBOIBN010000072.1:0-9911 GCA_050739575.1 Gammaproteobacteria bacterium | reverse complement strand
CTTGAGTGCAGGGGCGTCGTTGACGCCGTCGCCGGTCATGCCGACCAGATGGCCGCGCGACTGCAGCGCCTTGACGATGCGGAACTTGTGCTCGGGGAACACCTGCGCGAAGCCGTCGGCCTGTTCGACGCGGTCGGCGAATTCCCTGGCGGCGGTATCCTGGCCGAAGTGTTCGTCGGCAACGACGAGATCGGTGCCGAGCCCGAGTTGTCCGGCGATCTCCTTGCCGATCGCAAGGTTGTCGCCGGTCACCATCTTGACCTCGATGCCGTGGGCTTCGGCGTGCGCGATGGTTTCCTTGGCGTCTTCACGCGGCGGATCGAAAAGCGGCAGCAGACCGAGGAACGCCCAGGCGCCGTTCTCGTCCTCGCCCTCGCGGCGCGCAACGCCCAGGGTACGGAAGCCGTGGCCGGCAAACTCTTGGATTTTCTTTTCCGCCTCTACGCGTGCGCTCCCGCCGAGTTTTGCAAGGTCCATCACCACCTGCGGCGCCCCCTTAGTGACGGCGTAGCGTTTGCCGTCGAAGTCTTCTACGTCAGCGTCGGCGCGCTTGCGCACGGGGTCGAAGGGCTTGAAGTGCAGTTGCTTGCAGGACTGCAGGGCGTTCTTGTCCGGCAGTCCGTCAATCACGGCGCGGTCGATCGCATCGCCGGCGTCGGGATCGCAGGTCAACGCCGCCATCAGCACGAGCGTCGCGGCTTCCGTGCCCGCTGCCGGCGCGGGTTCGCCCAACTCGATCTTGTTCTGCGTGAGCGTACCGGTTTTGTCGGAGCACAGGACGTCGATGCCGGCCAGTTCCTCGATCGAGGCGAGGCGCGAGACGATCGCCTTCATGCGCGAGAGCGCGAGCGCACCGACCGCCATCGTGACCGAGAGTACGGCGGGCATCGCGACGGGAATCGAGGCGACGGTCAGGATCAGCGCGAACTGGATGAGTTCGAGCGGCGGTTCGCCGCGGAACAGCTCCACGATGATGAGTACTGCGACCAGGCCGAGGCTGACAAAGATCAGATAGTCGCCGATGTGCAGCACCGCCTTCTGGAAATGCGAGACGTTGCCGGCCTTTGACACCAGCGCAGCCGTCTTGCCGAAGGCCGTGTGCGCCCCGGTCGCGGTCACGATGCCGATCATGTCGCCCTGCTTGGCGGTGGAACCGGAATAGATGACATCTCCGCTTTGCTTGTCCACCGGCAGCGATTCGCCGGTGAGCGCCGACTGGTCCACCGAGAGGAAGTCGCCATCGGTGAGCTTGATGTCGGCGGGAATGATTTCGCCGATCCGACCCCGGACCACGTCGCCGGGCACCAGATCACGGGCGGCAATTTCCTTCCATTTGCCGTCGCGGCGTACGCGAGCCTTGAGCGCAAGCTGACTCTTGAGCGCTTCGAGCGCATTTTGTGCCTTGCGTTCCTGCCAGAAGCCGATGACCGCGTTGAACAGCAGCAGCGCACAGATGACGATGAGGTCGGTCCAGTGGCGGACCACCGTGGAAAGTACGGCCGCGATCTCGATCATCCACGGAATCGGGCCCCAGAAGTAACGCAGAAAGCGCAGCCACAGCGGAACGCGGTGCTCGGGCAATGCGTTCGGCCCCTCTTCCGTCAGTCGCCGGGCGGCGTCGTCAGAGGAAAGCCCATCGGCGCTCGCGTGCAGCCGTTCCCTCAGCGCCTCGATCGGGCTTTTTTGCGCTTCTTCGTCGGTGATGGCCGGCACGGCGGGTCCCTCTGGTCTTTACAACCCATCACTATATTGATTAAATATCCCCTTGATGCTGGTCCAGATCAAGACGCGAGTGAGTCAAGTTTTGATTACGGCCTCGAAGCCGGGTTCCCGAGGCACGGGTAGCCGGAAGGATCACCAGTGGACGCAATAAATCGTGCGCCGACCTTCACGGTCCGACATCTCAAGAAGGCGTGCAGCGAATGTTCCCTGCAGGATCTCTGTCTGCCGCTCGGCATCGGCGAGAAAGACATGAAGAGTCTCGAGCAAGTGGTCGAGACGGTGGGTCCCCTGCACCGCGGCGATCACCTGTTCCGGCAAAACGACGAGTTTTCGGCCATTTATGCCGTGCGCGGCGGTTGCATCAAATCCTACGCGAATAGCGAAACGGGCGAAGAGCAGGTCCTGGGCTTCCATCTGCCGGGCGAACTCGTCGGGCTCGATGCGATCTATCCCGGGCGGCACCAATGCTCCGCCGTGGCATTGGATACCGCCATAGTGTGCCGGTTGCCCTTCGCGCAGCTCGCAACTCTCGCCGTGGCGGCGCCGTCCCTGCAGCGCCAACTGCTGCGGATCATGAGCCGCGATATCGGGACTTCGCATGCGCTTTCGGGGGAGCACTCGGCCGAGGAGCGGCTTGCGGCCTTTCTGCTCGGCTTTGCCGATCGTGAGGGAAGCCGCGGGCTCTCCGCGCGGAATCTCGTCCTGCCGATGCCCCGGCAGGACATCGCGAATTACCTGCGACTCGCGCCCGAAACAGCAAGCCGCATACTGACCCGATTCAAGCAGCGCGGGCTGATACGCATAAGCGGGCACGAGATCTGGCTGGAAGACCGAAGCGCGCTCGAAGCACTTTGCCCGGGTACGCTGCGGTTGTAAATCCTCGCACTGTTCGCCTTTACCTACGCGTTGCATGAGAGCGATAAAACGCATTGTCGAATCGCAGAATCCTGAATCCGGAGCCGGTCAGGAGCTTGAGAAACCGCAACACCGCGAACTCGTCCACTGCATTGTGCGCCGTCAGGCGGCAATGCCAGTGGGCCCGGTAGTACCCGTCGGATTTTTCGATTATTCCGGATTCATAGACATCGTGCACGTCGAATTTCGGTTTGGCCAGCATCGTCAGCCGGCGCCCGAGGTGATCCGGTCGAGCCATCGCGTTCACCTCAAACCATATGTCGCAGGCTTCACGAGGAGCATCCTCATTACCGACGCACGGTTCGTACACGGCCGCTGCCATAGCCATTTTTCGCTTCCTCCTCTTGGTACTTTGTATCTGTGGACAGGTTAAGCAGAAAGCAAGAGTTTGTTATTGACATGGATCAAGCTTGTAGCAATTAATCCGGTTAGGGACGCCCGAAAGCCTTTCAGCAGGGAGCTGCTCCCTGACGCCGGCCTCGGCGGGAACAGGGTTGGCTTGGGATGTTGGACGCCTGTCACCCTGTTTGCCCGGGCAAGCGGAATGCGTCTAGTGGCGATGGGATTGCTCCCATACCGGATAAGGCGTGAGACAATGAGACGGTCAAATCGCGAGAAATGCTCCCGTGGCCGATGTCCTGGAATTGCCGCTTGCATTTGATCCAGTGCCGGAGCTGGTCGCGGAGATCCGTGCCGGGCGCATGGTCGTGCTCATGGACGACGAGGGCCGGGAAAACGAGGGCGACCTGATCATGGCGGGCGCGAGTGCGACGCCCGAGCAGGTGGCGTTTTTCGTGCGTCACACGAGCGGCATCATCTGCATGCCGATGACGCGTGCGCGACTCGACGTCCTGCAACTGCCGCAGATGGTGGCCGAGAACAGCGAGGCGCACCGCACTGCCTTCACTGTGTCGGTGGATTGCCGGCATGGCACGACGACGGGCATCTCCGCGCACGATCGTGCGCTCACGATTCGTGCGCTGGCCGATTCCGCAACGCAGCCGGATGATTTCACCCGGCCCGGACATATTTTTCCGCTGCGCTATGCCGAAGGCGGCGTGCTCTGCCGCGCCGGGCACACCGAGGCGTCGGTGGACCTCGCCCGGCTTGCCGGCGTCGAGCCGGCCGCCGCGATCTGCGAAGTCGTGAACGACGAGGGCGGCATGCGACGCGGCGCCGACCTTATCCGTTTTGCACGGCGTCACGGTTTGAAGGTTGGCACCATCGCTGATCTCATCCGTTACCGTTTGCGCACTGAAAAAAGCATCGAGCGGTTGATCGAACGCGAGGTGCCGACCGCCTGGGGCGATTTCCGCCTGATCGCCTTCGAGGATCACGTGCACGGCGCGGTGCATCTCGCGCTCGTGCGCGGCGAGATCGCACCCGAGCGCGAAACGCTCGTGCGGGTGCAGATCCAGAGCACGCTGGGCGACGTCCTCGGCATACGCTGGCCTGCGCTCGGGCGTCCGCTCGCGAGCGGACTCGAACGGATCGGACGCGAGGGCGGCGTCCTGATTCTTCTCCGCCGCGCCGAGGATCCGGCGGCGCTTGTTCGGCAGATCGAAAACGCCGGCGCCGGTGCCGCGTCGCAGGCTGCGGCGGGCGAAGAGGAGGCAACGGTACTTCGCACCTACGGCATCGGCGCACAGATCCTGACCGATCTTGCCGTGCGGCGGATGCGTGTGTTGTCCGCGCCCCGGCGCATGCGGGCGATTTCCGGCTTCGGCCTCGAAGTGACCGGTTACGAGGACGGCGGGGAAGCGGAGGAAAACGCGTGACGGACCTTCGGCTTTTGATGCCGTGAACGTTTCCGGTCCCGAAGCGCCATCCGCCGGCGAGTATGCCATCGTCACGGCGCGTTTCAATTCCTTCGTGACCACGCGCCTTGCGCAGGGCGCGCGCGATGCGTTCGTAAACCGCGGGATTGCCGCGGACGCCATCCGGCAATTCGAAGTGGCCGGTGCGTGGGAACTCGCGCCGGTAATCGCAGCGGCCGCGCGCACGGGACGCTTTCGCGCGCTCGTCGCCTGCGCTGCCGTGATCCGCGGCGAAACGGCGCACTTCGAACACATCGCGCGTGCTTGCATGGATGCATTGGCGCGGGTGCAGACTGAGACGCAGGTACCGATCGGGCTTGCGGTGCTGACCACCGATACCGTCGAGCAGGCGATCGAGCGCGCCGGCGGCAAGGCCTGGAACAAGGGCGAGGAGGCGGCGCTTGCCGCGCTCGAAGCGGCCGATGTCCTCGACACCTTCCGGCGCTGACGCGAGACGCGGCCGCCGCGGTGCGCGGCGGCTCGCGCTGCAGGCACTTTACCAATGGCTGCAGGCCGGCGGCGAGTCGGAGCAACTGGTTGCGGAATTCGTGGCCGAGCACGCCGCAGCCGGAGTGGACCTCGAATACTTTCGCGTGTTGGTGCCGGAGTGCATCGGCGAGGCCGCGGCGCTCGATGCGCTGCTTGCCCCCGCACTCGATCGCGCGCCTGGGGAGGTGGATCCGATCGAACATGCGATTCTTCTGATCGGCGCTGCGGAACTTAGAAATCGTCCGGAACTGGCCGCTCCGATCATCATCAACGAAGCGGTCGAACTCGCCAAGGCCTTCGGCGCCGAGGGTGGGCATCGCTACGTCAACGGCGTGCTCGATAAGCTGGCGGAACGTCTGCGCGCTTCCGAGAGGGCCGGGCGGCGGGTACCCGCCCGTGGATGAGTTCGAACTCATTGAGCGTTTTTTCAAGGACCGCGGCGCGCACCGCGGAGACGTCGTACTCGGCGTCGGCGACGATGCTGCCGTGCTCGCACCGCCTCCCGGTCACGAATTGCTGTTCACCACCGACACGCTCGTCGCGGGTCGTCATTTTCCGGCCGATGGATTCCCGCCGCGCGCGCTCGGACATCGTGCGCTCGCGGTCAATCTGAGTGACATTGCCGCGATGGGCGGCAAACCCGCCTGGGCGCTCATGGCCTTAAGCCTGACGATTGCGGACGAAGGATGGCTCGCGGAATTCGCAGGCGGATTTGCAACGCTCGCCGAGCGCTGCGACGTGGCGCTGGTCGGCGGCAATCTGGCGCGCGGACCGCTTGCGGTGACGGTGACGCTCGCGGGTTTCGCGTCCGTCGGCGAATCACTCGCCCGCAGCGGCGCTCGGGTGGGCGACATGTTGTTCGTGACCGGTGCGCTTGGCGGCGGTGCAGCCGGGTTGCGCGCTCTCGGACAGGGCGCCGCGATTGATTCTCCGCAGGTGCGACCCTATGCTTGGCCCGAACCGCGCGTGAATGCGGGACATGCACTGGCTAGCTACGTTCATGCCGCGATAGACATCTCCGACGGTCTCGCGGGCGATCTGGCCAAGCTGCTTGCCGCCTCCGGCGGACTGGGCGCCGAACTGGAGTCGGATGCCGTTCCGCTCGCGCCCGGTGCAACCCTAGCCGATGCGCTTGGTCCGAGCGACGACTACGAATTGCTGCTCGCCATTCCCTCCGCACTTGCGGCGGCCGTGGCAGCGTTGTCGCCTGCGCGGCTCGGCTGTTCCCTGAGCCGCATCGGCCGTGTCGTCGCGACGCCGGGAATTCGCCTAGGCGGCGAGCAGTTCACCGCGGAAACCTTGCAGGGCTACCGGCACTTTTGATGAAGCTTGCGTTGCGACGCTCCCATGCAACGCGCGCCGCGGCGCTCGGCAACGATCCGCTGATGTGGCTCGCCTTCGGTCTCGGCACCGGGCTTTCGCCGATCGGAGCGGGCACGCTAGGGGCGCTGCTTGCATTGCCGCTCGCCTGGGGACTCAAGCTGGCGGGACCGCTGCCCTATGCCGTGGCGACGGTCGCCATCGTTATCGTCGGCGTCGGCGTTTCGGGACATGCCGCGCGCCGTCTCGGCGTAGCCGATCATCCCGGCATCAACATTGACGAAATCGCGGGCCAGTTGATTGCCTGCGCCGCGTTGCCGCGCGACTGGCTCTGGTTCGCGCTCGCGTTCGGCCTTTTTCGCGTGCTCGATATCGCCAAGCCCGAACCGGTCGGCTGGCTCGATCGGCATGTGCACGGCGGCATGGGCATCATGGCCGATGACATTGCTGCCGGCGTCATCGCGGGTGCCGTGTTGTGGGCGGCGTGGTTTCTGATTCGATAAGGCAGACGTAGCGGCGGACTTTCCAGTCGCCTTTTACTTCGTCGTCTTTTCAGGGAGGCCGCGCATCCGTTCGGCCATTTCACGCTGCAAGGGATCGTCGGAGTCTTCCAACGCTTGCACGACGCCTTCCCGGTCGGCGCGGGAACGGTTCTGGTTGAGTTTGAACTTGCCTTCCAGCCGCTCGATCTTTATTTCGAAGGCGACGATGTAATCGAGCTGTTGATCCACGTACTCGTCCGCCTGCGCCGTACTCCAGGGTGGATCCAGACGTGCTTCGTGGATCGTCACCAGTTGTTCGAGTATGACCCGCACACGCCTCTTGTCTTCGACGATCACCGGTCGGCCGTGCGCATGCACCGCCATGTAGTTCCAGGTGGGGACCGTTACCGGGCTCTCGTACCAGGAAGGCGAGATGTACGCGTGCGCGCCGGTGAATACCGCGAGCGCCTCGCAGCGGCCGTCGAACAATTGCCAGTGGGGATTGGCGCGCGCCATGTGCGCGAGCAGCGTGCCCTGCGCTCCGCGTTCCGCATCCACCATGAACGGCAGATGGGTCGCCGCGATTCCGCCCTCGTGCACCGTCAGCAGCAAACCGAATGAATGCCGCCGGATGAGCGCGTGCAGTTCGGCGAGTTCGTTAACCTTGAAGGATTCGGGCGTGTACATGGAAGCACGCTGCCTTTGCGACGCTGCCGGTTAACCCGAAATGACGGCGTAGGCGGAGTGGTTGTGGATGGATTCGAAGTTTTCCGCCTCGACCTGGAAGCTGCGCACGCGACCGTCGCTGCGCAGGCGAAGCGCCACGTCGCGCACCGTATCCTCAACGAACTTCGGGTTTTCGTAGGCGCGTTCGGTGAGGTATTTTTCGTCGGCGCGCTTGAGCAGCGAGTAGAGCGGTGCGGAGGCTTCCGCCTCGATTGTCCCGATGAGTTCCGCGAGCGACATGGGTGCGTTGGTCCGGACGGCTACCCGTATGTGGGCACGCTGGTTGTGCGCTCCGTAACGGGAGATTTCCCGCGAGCAGGGACAAAGACTGGTGACGGGAACGGTGACGCCGGTTTCGACAGCGGTCTGTCCCCCGGCGAGGCGGCCGAACAGGCGCACCTCGTAATCCAGATAACCGGCAACGCCGGAAACCGGCGCATGTTTTTCAAGAAAGAACGGAAAGACGAATTCGGCTTCGGCGGCGTGAGCATCGAGCCTCGCGGCCATATCGGCAAGAAATGCCGGCAGGCTCTCGACCGATAGCGGCGAGCGCTGTTCCATGAGCAGGGCGACGAAGCGCGAGAGATGCGCGCCACGCCGTTCCGGCGGCAGTTCGACCGCGAGGCGCACTGTTGCGACAGTATGTTGCACGTCGTCGCCATCTGCGACCGTGACCGGATGGCGCAGACCGCGAATGCCGACCGCATCGATCGCAAGTTGCCGCGCGTCGGTCAAGGCTTGTGTGTCCTCGATGCCCGCGATCTGCGGCGGAATTGCCTCCCAGTCCATCAGGACGCCGCGAGACGCGGCACCGGCCGTTCGGTGTGGGCACTCAGCCATTCGCGGATGCTGCGCTCGATGCCGGGGGCATCGAGTCCGACGCTCGCAAGCACTTCTTCGCGTTCGCCGTGATCGCAGAAGCGATCCGGTAGTCCCAGGTTGAGCATCGGGCGCTGAATGCCGAGCACGGCAAGCGCCTCGTTTACGCCGCTGCCGGCGCCGCCCGCAACGACGTTGTCTTCCAGCGTAACGAGATGCGCATGAGCGTTCGCCATTTCGCGAATCATGTCGAGATCGAGCGGCTTGACGAAACGCATGTTGACGAGGGTGGCATCGAGCGCTTCGGCGACTTCGACCGCCATCGGCACCAGCGCGCCGAAGGCGAAGATCGCAAGTCCATGTCCGCGGCGGCGCAGCTCGGCCTTGCCGACGGGAAGCGGCTGCAATTCCTTGCCCGGCACGACGCCGGGTCCGCTGCCGCGCGGATAGCGCACGGCCGAAGGCTGGTCGAGTCCGACGCCGGTGGTGAGCATCTGCTGGCACTCGTTTTCGTCAGCCGGCGCCATCACGACCATGTTCGGCACGCAGCGCAGGTAGGTGAAATCGAATGCGCCCTGATGGGTCGCGCCATCGCCGCCGACGATGCCCGCGCGATCGATCGCAAAGAGCACCGGCAGATTCTGGATGGCGACATCGTGGATGAGCTGATCGTAGGCGCGTTGCAGGAAGGTCGAATAGATCGCAACCACCGGCTTCATGCCTTCGATCGCGAGCCCGGCAGCGAGCGTCACCGAATGCTGTTCCGCGATGCCGACGTCGGCGTAACGTTCGGGGAAACGGCGTTGGTATTCGACCAGGCCCGAGCCTTCGCGCATCGCCGGCGTAATCACGAACAAGCGCTTTTCGCGCGCGGCCATATCGCAGGCCCACTCGCCGAAAATCTTCGAATAGGTTGGCTTGCCGGCCTTCTTCTTGATCGTTCCCGATTCGGCGTCGAAGGCGCCCGGTCCGTGCCAGGCGATCGGGTCGGCCTCGGCCGGCGCGTAGCCCTTGCCCTTGCGGGTCACGATGTGCAGAAGCTGCGGGCCGGAATGGCCGTGCAGATTCCTGAGCGTGTGCACCAGCGCCGGCAGGTCGTGGCCGTCGATCGGGCCGACGTAATTCCAGCCCAGTTCCTCGAACAGGCTCCCGGGCGTGACCATGCCCTTGACCGCGGTTTCCGAGCGGCGCGCAAGTTCCCATGCCGCCGGCATGTGCGAGAGCACGCGTTTGCCGCCCTCGCGCATCGTCGTGTAGAGCCGGCCGGAAAGCAGGCGTCCGAAATAGTTGACGAGCGCGCCCACGTTTTCCGAAATCGACATTGCATTGTCGTTCAGGATCACGAGCATGTTCGGACGCGCGTCGCCGCCGTGGTTGAGCGCCTCGAAAGCCATGCCCGCGGTCATCGCGCCGTCGCCGACGATGGCGACCACCTTGCGCGGATCGTCCTGCTCGCGGAGTGCGAGCGCCATGCCGAGCGCCGCGCCCGCGGCCGTGCCGGCATGGCCGACGCCGAGCGTGTCGTAAGGACTTTCCTCGCGCCGCGGAAACGGTGCAAGCCCTTCGAACATGCGGATCGTGTGCAGCCGGTCGCGACGGCCGGTGAGCACCTTGTGCGGAT
>JBOIBN010000071.1:0-10118 GCA_050739575.1 Gammaproteobacteria bacterium | reverse complement strand
ATCATGAACTGCTGGCTGTATCGCGTAATGGTTCGAGGGCCTGGTTGGGGCATGGTGTACTCCTGACAAAAGTTAGTTCAGGGTGTCCACTAAACCGTAGGAACTATCGCAGCCTGATGCGAGTTCCTCGAGCGATAGGCAATCAAATTCCTTTCTCCCCGAAACAACATCCTCGTGGAAGAGTATGTCGATTACCTTTTGACCAGGCGAAACTATGGACATGCCGCTATTGGCAGCGGGCTCCGCCTCATCAGCGCTCTTGAAGTCCCAATGACCGTGCGTCAGTCCGATGAATGGGTACCAAATCTTACCGAAGCGTATGTCTGCGGCGAACACCGGAGACCCGCTTAAGCCCCCAATCGAACGAGACTCAACCAATAAGGCTTCCATCTCAAATTTAGCCCCCCTGACGACGTCCGGCGGATACAACGCAATTGCACCACTCTTAACTACAGGCCTGTGTCGCGTTCTGCTGGAGAAGAACGGAAATAGGCCAACGGTCTTCGTGTCACTGCCGGCACCAACTATCTCCTTTGATACCGGCAAGAACTCCAGGAACTGGGTCAGCAAGATTCCATGATACTGCGCTTCGCCGCGTTCCGGCCTCCAATCCGCGACTACAACGTCGGCCTTCTGGTCGTTGATATTGTCGTGCCATACTAGGTTAGTGGGCAGAGGTATCCAGACCGGCTCTTCGCTCTGGTCTTCAAACGCGGGATTGACCGAGACGTACAACTGCTGGGGGAAACTCTGCTCAATATTATGCTTCGCTGTCACCAAATAGCCACGCCCTAAATGGGGCGTAGATCTGAACGGAACCGCTACGTAAAAAGCTGTTCCCTTCGGAACGATGCAACCGCTCGAATTTCTTAGCCCTAGAAAGCACGTGCAATCGACAATTGACTCTGGAAGTTTGTTCATATCTCCTAACGCTAACTAGACGTCGAAGTGACGTTTAATCTGGTGTTTTTGACACATAATCCTGAGCGGCTCTTGAAAGTGGTGTGCATAGGCTTCGTGGCGAGCAATAGCTTGAAGGCGGCATCGAACCCCCTCGGGCCGCGGTAAGCGAACTATAGCAGCAACTTAACGTCATTGCAGATCGGCATCAGGCCGGTTCGGCGAGGGCGCGGGCTTGCATCATGGCTGCGTCGGGCGTGAGGGCGCCGGCGGCGAGGGCGTTGACGAGGCGCGCGTTTTCGCGGGCGCGCAGTGCATCCATCGCGGCGCCGATTTCATGTATGACGTGACGGAGCAGTTCGCGTTCGTCGGGCGGGTAATGTTCGCCGGGGCGGTTGCCGAGCACGACCGCGCCGAGCAGCTCGCCGCGAACGATCATCGGGATCAGCAGTCCGTCGGTGCCGAGCGCGCTGCCTAGATCTTCCAGATCGATGTCGTTGCGATCGGCGCGCAGGGCGACGATGGCGCGGTCGTCCATGTCCACTTTTTCCGGATAACGGTGCTCGCCGCTTTCGCCCAGGCGGCGGTAGCCGCCGACGTCGTGCCAGTAGAGGGCGACGGCCGGCGCATTGCTGTGGTTGTGAAGTTCCCGTAGCGTTTGTTCGAGCAGCTTGTCGGGATGCACGATGTAGGCGCAGTGATTGGAGAATGCACGGAGCGCTGCTTCCGCCTTGAACTTGCGCCGGAAGAACAATCGTTCGCTGATGTTCTCCAGACGTTTGCGCACGCTGTCCAGCGAGAAGCCGACCATGAGCGGTACGCCGAGTTCCAGGATCAGGTTGGCGTTGTGGGGCAGGGCGATCTTCTCGACGAAGCTTTCGAGCAGGATGAAGATGCCGATCACCACGCTCAAGGTTCCGCTGTAAACGAGTGCGCGGTTGACGACGAAGGCCATGTCCACGACGCGGTGGCGCAGCACTGCATACAGCAGGCCGGCGATGGCGATGACGAACGCACCCAGGTTCACGAGTTGCGAATTAATGGTGCCGATGAGCGGCACGTTGCTGAACTCGATGCCGACGGTAAGTATCAACGCGCTCCAGAACATCCAGCGCAGGCGTTGTCGGCGCGCCGCATCCGCCCGGCGGTAGCCGACCAGCAGCATGATCGTTGCCAGCAGGTAGGGCAGCGCCCACAGGGTGGCGATGTGCTGCGATACGAGCCGCCCCGCGAATACGAGCAGCGGCGGATAGGCCATCTCGTAGGCGAGGCCCGCCAGCAGGAACAGCGCGAACAGCAGGCGCAGCGTCCAGCGTCCGCGCGGCTTAAGCGCGGGCCCGGCGATGGTTTCGGCCATCACGTAGAAGCCGATGCGCGCGACCATGTACATGAACGCCGAGTCCATTATCGTCGCGAGCGGCCCCCAGCCGGTCACGGGTATGTCCGCGAACGTAAGACCGGCCAGGAATGCGATGCCCCACAGGCTGATGCCCCAGGCGCCCCAGTCGCGCCCGCGCCAGAGCGTGATGAGCACCGTCAGCGCGACCAGCCACGCGAAAATGGTCGAGAGCAGCGCGGACACCCAGAACTGCGGGACGTGATTCAGACGGTCGATTATGAAGGGCACCGTGACGCGCGTACCCTCGCGCTCCACGACAAGTGTCATCGGCAAGCCGGCGCGGACGTTGTCGTCCTGATAGCTCGCCACGAAGGCGTTGCGGACCGCCGGGCTCTGCTCCGGCAGCTTCACGATATCCCCGGCGACGAGGCCCGCGGGGAAGGCGACGCCCTTGACGGGGATCACGCTCACGGTGTGCGTATCCACCATCTCCCAGGCGAACGGCAGGCCGGTCGGGCTCATAAATACCGTAATCGTCACCGCCAGCCCGACGGCTAGCAGACTCAGCAGGACGAGTATTGGATAGCGGCGTTGCATGGCGATCCCCCCGCCCGCGGGAGGCGGGCAAGCAACCCGTAGTGTATGCGTCTCGCACCGCTTTCGCACGGCGGCGAACGGAAAGTCCCAGCCTTTTTGGCCGCGATCTGTAGGCCGATTTTGTTCTATTCCTTCTCCCGTCTTCTCCCTCTCCACTTGGTGGAGAGGGCCGGGGTGAGGCGCGGTAGAAGGTCAGGATGAGGGGAGCAGCCGCGAAGCGGCTGAGAATCGGAGTTGTCACCCTCACCCCATCCCTCTCCCATCAAGGGAGAGGGAGCGTGAAGTTGAAACGTCGGCTGCAGCCGACCGGTCGAAACCTCGCCAGCAGGCGAGGGGTGTTTATTCCGGGAGGGTTTCGCCCGAGCCGCCCATTTCCTTGGGAAAGTCTTTCAGCTTCGGCAGGCCATCCTTAACATGGAGCACCGTTTCCTGATAATTCACATGCACGCCGGGTCGGTGCGGGAAGTCCGGAATAACCGCCGCGTACACATCGGTCAGGCCCATGCCCGGATGTTCGCTGAAGACATGGCCGCCGCAGGTTTTGCACCATTTGCGATAGCTGCTCGGTGCCTTGCTGTAAGAGCCGATATTGTCGGCGCCCCTGGTGATGTGAACGGCATCCGGATTCCACAAGCTGAATGCATTCACTGGACCGGCCGACCAGTGCCGACAGGACTCGCAATGGCAGTAGCCCATCGCAGCCGGCTCGCCGCTGACCGTAAACTGAACCGCGCCGCAAAAGCAACTGCCATTGTACTTGTTTCCACTACTCATCACGAATCTCCTTAAGGCGGTTTTTAATAGGTTGCTGATGGATTTTCAGGCGAATCCAGTGTAGCCATAAACCTTATGGGGTTGAGCCTTTCACTTTGCCTTGGTTGCATTGTGTCCTCGGCGGCCCTGCGCAAACTCAACGGAATAGCCGTCAGGGTCAAAAGCAGTCATGGATCTTTCCCAGGGTTCGTCATGCGGCGGGACGTGAAAATGCACGCCTTTGGCTTTAAGTTCTTTGAAGAGTGCGTCGAGATCGTCAGTGCTGAATTCGACATGAATTGTACACTTTTGCGCCGACATGCTTCGTTGCACTCCTTCTTTCTCGGACTCGCGGAACGAGAGAAGACCTATGGTGCCGCCATGCTCTCCGTCAATGCGAATCAGGGCAAAATCCGGTGCAGCGTTATGCTCCACCTTGAGTCCCAGTTTGCCTTCATAAAACTCGATGGCGCGGTCAACGCTTTCGACGGCGAGCGTGAGTCCCTCGAAACGCATATGCTGTGTCATGTTCGGCGCCTCAGTAAAAAGATAACACTTTTCATGTCTTCGGACTTTTTATCCGTCCCCTTAACCCGGCACTCGTTCGGCCTGTCCCGGAGCTACGTGGTTTGCAGCAGCAAGTATGTCGGAAATGTAGGGAGTGAGGTCTGCGATGCGGTTGGACCGGGAGTGAACTACGATGATGCCGAACGGCAGCGCCTTAATGTTTTGCTGATACTCCAGATTCAGATCAAGGGTCAGGAATATCTCACAGACTTCTTGCGCACGCCGAAGGAGTTCTCCATTCTTGATGCCTGACCAGCCCAAGCCATGAACGGTGGACACTTCATGACCTTCCAGCAGTTTTGCGAAGTCAACCGGGAAATTCTCGTCAAGAAGAATGCGCATCAGGCATCGGTTGCTACGGACTCGCAGGCGGCGTCCAGCACCGCGATTGCCTGTTCGCGTTGCACGGAGGGGAACTGGCGCAGGAACTCCTCCAATGTATCTCCGCCTTCCAAGTAGTCGAAAAGCGAACGCACAGGAACACGAGTCCCGACAAATACGGGCGTGCCGCTGAGTATATCCCGGTGTCGTTGAGTGATGCCTGAAAGCGTAGTCATCTGAACTCTCCTTATCGCACTACAAGTATAGAACCTAACGACTTTCGGTGCCTGGCACTCAGGCGCAACGGCCCTGCGGCAGCAGGCATCGGCTGCAGCGCATTAATACGCCCAAGGTTTTACTCCGGGCCGGCGAGGCTTTCCAGCGTGCGCCCGCGCGCTTCGGGTCCGTGTATGATCCACGGGAGCATGGCGGCGACGCCGATCAAATAGAAAAGCCCGGCGGTGACAAGGGCGGCGGTCACCGAATAGCGCCCGGCGATGAATACCAGCAACGGCGGCGACAAGCCGGCGGCGACGCGTCCGGCCGCAACCGATGCGCCGATGCCGGTGGCGCGGCTGCGAGTAGGGAAAATTTCCGCGAAGGCGGGATAGGCGGCAACCCAGCTTCCGGTCCCGACAGCGCTCGCGAGCACGTAGGCCGCCAGCGTCGCGCCTGATCCGACGACCAGCGCGGCCGCAATGAGTATCATGGCCAGTGCGGCGGCGATATAAAAACCGGTCACGGTGGCTTTGCGTCCGACTTGTTCCAACAACCAGGCCGCAACGAGTGCGCCGGCGAGCGCGCCGATGCCGCCGACCAGATAGAAGAGCGGCGTTCCGGCGAAGTTGAGATGCAGCGCCGGCACGATGGCGAGCGGAATCAGTGCGAAGAGTCCGTAGTAGCCGCCGGCCTCGGAGATGTCGAGCACGGCGCCGAGTGCGAGCCGCGCCGGGTATTTCCGCCACAGGATTCCAAACTCGGCGAGCCAGTGCCGGGCGACGGGGCGTGTTTGCGTTTCACTCCGTAGTTGCGTCACGGCTTGCGCGCCGGCGATTCGTGCATACGCGTCCGCCGCTTCCTTTTCGCGTCCCCGGCTCATCAGCCAGCGCGGCGATTCCGGCAAGCTGCGCCGCGCCCACAGGGCGAAGAGCGCCACGAAGGCGCCACCCCCGAAGACGATCCGCCACGCGATCTCCGGCGGCGCGACGGCGAGTACGCCGAGCGTGAGTCCGCCGCCAAGTAACGCACCCACCGGCCAGAAGCTCATCACCAATGCAGCGGCGCGGCCGCGCCAGCGCGCCGGCATCAGTTCGGCGACGGCGGCGTTTACGGCCGAATATTCGGCGCCGACTCCGATGGCGGCGATAACCCGCAAAACGAGGAACATCCAGAAGTTGATCGAAAACGCGGTGAGGAAAGTAGCGACCGCATAGAGCACGAGCGTCATCAAAAACAGTCGCCGCCGCCCGAACCGGTCGGCCAGCCAGCCGAAAGCGAGTGCGCCGACCAGGATGCCGGCCAGCCACAGCGAGATCGTGAGCGTGCTTTCGAGTGCGCCGAGCGACCAGACGTGACGCAGGATTGGCAGCACGTTGCCGACCAGGGTGACTTCGAAGGCGTCCAGCATCCAGCCGAGGCCGAGCGCGAGGAGAATGCGGGTGTGCGCCGGGCGCCAGGTGCGTTCGTCCATGCCTTGCATGAACGTAGCAGGTGTTGTCGCATCCACGTCGTCGGTCCGGGCTGTCATGGCTGTCTCTTCTGAATGGGTCGTTCGATCGGCGTACGGTAGTCCCGCAACGCTCCGTCGGACTCGTATTCAGGCATGGTTTAGGTCGGATTAACTGCCAACACCTTACAGGCTTTCAGTGTCATCCGGGAAGATCGGCTTTGTCGCGGCCACGGGAAATGGCTCTAATGGTCAGGTCCGTTTCTCTGCTTGCGGCTGACGCGCATAGCTGACGGTAAGAATTTCCCATGCGTGGCCGTCAGGCTCGCTCCAATAGACGTTTCGTCCGCCGGATCGCGTATTGATCTCCATATCCATGGGGCCCATAGGCGTACTCCGGTATGCAATGCCTTTGTCTTGCAGCCTCGCGAGGATGGCATCGAAATCCGTTTCACTGACGCGAAAGCAATAGTGCTGAACGGAGAACTTCCCGTCAATCTCGCCCACGTCGAGCGTCAGTTCGTCGTTGACATAAACCGGGGAGAAGGGACCGCCGCTGGTCTCTGCCGACCAGGGAACGCCAAGAATGCACGCGAGCAGTTCCGCCGAGGCCTTCCTGTCGCGCGACGGAACTATCACATGATCCAGTCGAATGCTCATCTTGACCTCCGGAGCCGGGTGCTCATTCTATAGTGCCCAACGTCAAAAGCCAGGCCGGTCGTATGAGTGCATTGTTTGATGTTAGTACTACTTGCCCTTCGTCTTCGACTCTTTACCCGTTGAGCCGATGTATTCCACGCGCCGGAACCTCAACGCCGACCAGTCTTCATCAATAGCAATCTGGCGCACCGTATCGAAACCTGAACTTTTTAACGCAGTCCAGCCTGTATCGCGATTGAATTCACATTTGTACTTTTTGGACGAACCCTTCGGATAAGCAAACCACAGCAGCGCATCGTCCTTGGCTTTTTTCGCCAACAACTTGGCCAGACGGTCTACTTCAGCCTGCACGGTTACAAATGCCAGGGCAAAATCAACGGCTTTGACGTCCTTCGGATCTCTGAATACACGGATATTTCTCAGCGCCGCCAACTCCGGCTCAAAGGATGCGGGAGAGTTGATAACAAGAATCTCGCGTTGATCCTTGAGATTCAGCTTATCGAAGATGGTCGGCATATTTACTCCTCAGTCGATGACTCCAAATGTCGAAGCGCGGTTGTCGCGAGGGCAGTGAGCGGTCAACTACGCTGCGCCTGCATGTCCGTCGGAGCGCATGGTTGGGCAACATTGGAGTTGTAGCCTCAGCAGTTGTGGCAAATGCCGCATATCCGAAAAGACCCTGTGCGCTCCCGCTTCCTCGAGCCGGTGCGCCGGCGTGTTGGCGGCGTAGCCCCATACATGCATGCCTGCCGAAACGGCGGCACGAATGCCGGTCGGGGTGTCTTCGATAACGACACAGGCGGCCGGCTCGACGCCGAGGCGGCGAGCAGCAAATAAAAAGACATCCGGAGCCGGTTTTGGCCTTTCGACGTCGGCGACGCTGAAAATTCTTCCCTCGAAATACGGGAGCAAACCGGTTGCCCCGAGCGTGAGACGCAACTTTTCGTGTTCGCCGCTCGATGCCACACAATGGGGAATATCAATCTGCTGCAGAGCCTCAGCCACACCGGGTATGGGAGTGATCTCTGCCTTTAACGCCGCTGCCTCGCGCACACTGAGACGGGTCAAAAAGTCCGGCGGTGGCGGTGTGCCCAGCATGTCGGTAATAAGCTCGACGCACTGAGGCATGGAAAGACCGACGAAGTGCTCGAACATGTCTTCCAGGGTGACGTTCAGTCCAAGCTCATTCAGCATAGAGCAGAAAACGCGGTTGGTAATCCGCTCGCTATCTACGAGTACGCCGTCGCAATCGAAAATGACAAGCTTGAATGTGCTCATGCCTTTGACGTTCAAAGCCAAACTCAACGGCCGCCTGAGAGAGCAGAGGGCAGCAGTCCACTGAAGTGCCAAAAAGTGTAACCTATCTCCGCAGACTCTTTTGTTACCTATCTCCCCGACCAGTCAGTTGTCGCATGCGGGATTATCACGAGATCGCAAGCGACTATATACCGTCACTGTTTTCTACCGGAGACGATGAATGCAGTGAAGCCGTACAAGAAGGTCCCCTCGCGGCTTGTCCGTGCCAGATCGGTCCACCACAAGTCGGCCTCATCACCCGATAGGGAGCCGGCTGCGACCGCGCGCGCGACGTGTCCTCCAAGCAACAATTGCAACATATTAAAGTCCACGACCACCGTGTGGTAGGTGACCGACACGTCCGCCATCCCATGCTGCTGAAAAAGCCGGGGAAGCCTGCGGCCGATCCAACCCTGCTGCATGCCGTCGCAGAATGATTGGGTGATCTTCCGCGTTACCTCCCGGTAGGGCGAGTCGCAGAACTGGGTCTCCCAGTCAAAGTCGAATACCGCCATGTGGCCACCGGGGCGCAAGACGCGCGCCATTTCTGCGATGGCCCGCTCAGCATCAGGTACGTGCATCAGCAATCGCTCAGTGCGCACCGCATCAAAGGTGCCCTCTTCGAACCGCAACGCTTGCACGTCCCCCACTTCAAACGACACCGGGAGGTTGCGTGTTTCGGCATGCCTGCGGGCTTCTTCGATCAGTGATGCGCTCATGTCGACCCCGGTCACGTGTCCGGCCGCTCCAACGCGCGCGGCCAAGTCGAAGGCGTCCGCGCCCATGCCACACCCCACGTCCAATACGTTGTCCGCCCCCCGAAGATGCAGGCCAGCGATGATCAACGGTTTTGAAGCCATGATCGCGGGATTTCGGTTGGCTTCGTGGAGGAATCGGGCAAAAAATGCCGGGTCACCACTCTGATCAACCGCTGTGAAGTGAGAGATGTCTTCGTTTGCCATACAACATCTCCCCCTTATCGCGTTAACAGAAGAGAATCATACCGGTCGAAAAGAACCAGCGTTTATAGTGGGCGATCGACGAGCACGAACACGCAACCCGTTTCGGAATGAACGTCGGAATGCACAGACCCTGAACTGGCCACGCTCGCCCATCCCGGACTCAGGCGCTGGCCTGCCACCATGAGTTCACCCTCTAGAACGTATATGAACTCCGGACATTCATGCTCATGGAGCGGAAGATGTGTGCCGGGCTCGAAGCGGACGATCTGCATCTCCAAACCATCTGTAACGGCAACGTCTTTGATGAATAGTCCAGTAGCGAAGGCCGATGGTTTCCATGGCAGGTCATCGCACCGCACACATAAAAGCCCGCTGTGATCAAGCTCGTTCATTTCGTTCTCCAGGTTTTGCGTTAACGCCTGAATTAAGTCGCGCTGCGAAGTGGCGTCGACTTGAGTGAATTGTTAGTCGCCATTAGACAGTCAATAAGCCCCTCAAGCAATATGCTCGATACTGGCCGGCAGGCCAACCCACGGAAGCATACGCTCCTCGTAGACCGATACACTGGGCTCGGGGAGTGCTGATCCCGCGAACGCTCCGAGCGGAATCGCAACTACGTTGGGCATCTCGTCGGCGGTGAAGTACACCGTGGCCCCGCAGACAGCACAGAACCTGAACCTGGCGTGCGACCCTTCGTCTCCGACTCGGACGTACTCACTTGGGGTGCCCGAGACTTGAACCTGAGCCGCCTCAAACCTCGCTTGCACACCGAAGGCGCTGCCGGTCCTGCGCTGACACGCGAGGCAGTGACAGATACCCACTCGCTTCGGCTCTCCGGTGACTTGCGCCTTGAGCCGATCACATGAGCACGATGCAGTTCGCGTTGTCATTTGCACGGCCTCACGTTGCTCGGTGCTCTTCACTTGCGCTGCCTAGACAGTATGACTTCCATGCGGTGAGGCGCTGACCTCCGCGGGGCCATTGTCGCGGGTTAGCTTGCAGCCAGGGCCGCACAAGCGATACTCGATGTCGCTCAACTCGGTTTCCCCATACGGAG
>JBOIBN010000070.1:0-10218 GCA_050739575.1 Gammaproteobacteria bacterium | reverse complement strand
GAAGGCGAATGAGAGTGGCGGCGCCTACACCTTCTGCCTCCAGCATCCATGAGCGGATAACAAGCTGCTGTAAGCCTCAACCACTCTTTACGGCCCCGCGACAGCAATGCCGCGGGGCCTTTTTATTTGACAGCAAACGCGGGCCGGCTGGCAATAATGGGGGGCAGCAATTATCTTGTAACGGCTGCACTTCATAGTCGGAGCCGCCATGACCACACAACGAGTCGGAGCCGCCGAGGCGCGGCCATTGGACATTCTGGGCATCAGCGAAGAGGAAGAGCGCGCCTATAGTTGGCTCTTGGAGCATTCCGGGGCGACCGTGCTGGAGATTGCCCAAGCCTTGGCGACGACAGTGGGCAAGGCGCGACGGCTATTGGATTCGATCGAAGCCAAAGGGCTGACGACGCACGCTCCGGAGCGTCCACGCCGCTATATCCCTGCCTCGCCAAACATAGCCGTGGAAGCGTTGATCCTTCAGCGTCAGAAAGACTTGCAGCGTGCCCGTGACACAATCCAAGCATTGCAGGAGCAGGCTGCGGCGGCTCGGCAGACCGGCGGGCAGGAACAGATGGTCGAGCTGATCACCAGCCGCGAGGCCGAGCGCCAAACCTTCGATCAAATGCAGCGGACGGCACAGCATGAAGTCATTACTCTAACTCGGCTTCCGGTGGTGCTCTCTCGACTGGATATACCGTATGAACAGGATCATCGCATGCAGAGTGAAGCACAGTGCAGAGGCGTGCGTTGCCGGAGCATTGTCGATTCCGATTTTCTAGCCTTGCCCCACGCCGTTGCCAGGGTTCGCAACGATATGAAGGCTGGTGAACAAGTCAGGGTCATCTCGCATTTACCATTCAAGTTAGTTATCGTCGACCGCCGCATCGGAATCATTCCGTTGGTTCTGAAGAAGTCGCCGAACTACATAGTCTTGTTGGTTCGGGCTTCGCCGCTACTCGATGCACTGTATGCGTTGTTTGAGATGTTCTGGGAGCGGGCTGCACCCATTTCGTTCTCACGTTGTGATGCGCTGGAAGTCGGCGATTCCCTCTCGCAGTTGCCAGAAGCAACCGGAGATTTAATTTCATTAATGGCCACTGGGCTAAACGACAAGAAAATCGCCGACGAACTCCGTATCTCCCAGCGTACGCTCGAACGCCGCATCGCCAAACTGATGCAAAAGTTGGGTACACGCACTCGCTTTCAAACCGGTTGGCTTGCCGCCCTGCGCCTGTCTGGCGCCACCCTCCCGCCCGACACTTAAACAAAACTCTATCAATTTCATTTTCCATCATGTCAGCGAAGGTCGGTGACTAGAAAGGGCTTACTTGCACTGGATTCGGCTTAGGCCGGAATCACGAAAATCAGAAATGCTCGAACTGGTCCGAGCTTCCCCAAGAAACCGGATCAAGTTCGTGGCGTTCGTAATGGAGCATCAAACTTTGATAGAAATTGGGTATTGACGGATCCCCGTCATGTCATAAATCCGACCGGAAAAACTATGGACAAAGGTAAATCGAGGGAGGATACTCGAATTGCAATTCGTTACCTGTACACCACGGACGGTACACAGTTTGACTCAACGGTCCACACAGGAAGGAGATGTCCCATGCAAACGAAGCTCTTAAATACATCCATATTTCTGCTTGCATTCATTGGCGGTGCCGCCGTGGCGCTCGCCGCTCCGACGAGCGGTCAGGCGGCGGGCGCTACGACCCGCCTGCCTGCCTCGTACGCGACACAGACAGGTCCAACCCCCTCAATCCAGGCGCTGCCCGCGTCATTGCGTCCGGTGCTCTACCAAACGCTGGCCACAGACACCGGGCCGGCCTATGCGGTGAACACAAAGGGCTGCGCCACGTTGCCGAAGCAGACGCTCAGGGCCTGTTTCAATGCCGCGGGTGCGCACTTCAGCAGCAAGAATGCAACGCCGCTGGCCCTGCATCTTGTTGCCTACGGTCGAAGCAAGACGCTGACACCGGTTGGTCCGGTGCCGCCTATGATCGCGGGCAATCAAGTGCGCTATACCCACGGCGCCGTCAATGAATGGTGGCGGGTGCTGCCGCTCGGTTTCGAGCAGGGTTTCACGCTCGACAAACGTCCAAGCGGCACGGGTGAACTCGTGTTCGCGCTCGCCGCGAATAGTAAAGCCAGCCGGCAGGATGCCGGCGCTCCCGAGGGCACGCTCGCATACGGCAAGCTGCGCTACGGCCAGTTGGTCGTGACCGACGCCAACGGCAAGATCGTACCGGCGACGCTCAAGTCCGAAGGTAATCGCGTCCTGATTGCGGTCAACGACATCCACGCCGCGTATCCGCTCACGGTGGATCCGCTGGTCTGGTTGGAGCAAAAGGTAAGCGCAAGCGACGGCGCGGCGCTCGATGAGTTCGGCTACTCGGTCGCCATCGACGGTACAACTGCCCTCGTCGGCACACCTTTTGCGACCGTCAACGGCAACTCGGGGCAGGGCGCTGCTTACGTATTCAGCGACTCGAACGGGACTTGGATGCAGACGGCCAAGCTTACCGCCAACGATGGCGCTGTAGACGGCAATTTCGGCGTATCCGCCGTCGTGGTGGGCAGCACCGCCGTTATCGGAGCACTAGGTGCCACTATCAACGGTGTTCCAACTGGCGCGGCATATGTGTTTAGTGAAGGCAACGGCAACTGGACCCAGAAGGCGGAGCTTACAGCGAGCGACGGTGCGGCAAATGATCGTTTTGGCGTCGCGGTTGCTCTCAATGGTACGACGATTTTTGTTGGGGCATGGGCTGCGAGTGTCAACGGCAACCCCGCGCAGGGGGCAGCCTACGTGTTCAGCGAATCGGGCGGAAGTTGGAGTCAGATGGCCAAGCTAACGGCGAGCGACGGTGCAGCAAATAATCATTTTGGCGTCTCGATCGTTGTGTCCGGCACAACGAGCATTATCAGCGCGCCTCTAGCGACTGTGAATGGAGTTTATCAGCAGGGCGCGGCTTATGTGTTCGACGAGTCGAATGGTACTTGGAGCCAGACGGCCAAGCTCACCGCGAGCGATGGCGCGATGGAGGACGAGTTCGGCAATAGAGTTGCGCTCGACGGAACGACTATCATCGTCGGCGCACCGTTTGCCGCTGTTGAAGGCAACTCCGCTCAGGGGGCGGCCTACGTGTTCACCGAATCGGGCGGCACCTGGAGCCAGACCCAGAAGCTCACCGCCAGCGACGGCGCGGCGGGCGACCAGTTTGGGTACTCGGTTGCCCTTGACGGAACGACCGCCCTTGTCGGTGCGGCCGCCGCAACCGTTAACGGCAACTCCTTTCAGGGCGCAGCTTATGTCTTCGACGAGTCGGATGGTGGCTGGAGTCAAATAAATAAGCTTGTCGCGAGTGATGGCGCAGCGGGTAATCGGTTCGGCACTTCGCTTGCCCTCGCTGGCACTACTGCCTTCGTCGGGGCGTTCTTCGCCGTCGTCAACGGCAACCCTACTCAAGGTGCGGCCTACTTCTACGGCCAGAGCGATCTCGGGCTAGTAGTGAGCGCCCCACAGACGGTGGGGCAAGGACAACAGTACATCAGCCAGACGATCGCGACCAACAACGCGAGTGCGGCTTCGCCCGCGGTGAGTGCGACGATCACGGTGCCGGCGGCGGCGAGCTTCGTCTCCGCCACGGCGAGCCAGGGCAGTTGCAGCGAAGACTCCAACGTCGTCACCTGCGACTTCGGTCAGATCAATGGCAACGCCGGCACCGCGACGGCCAACGTGACGCTCAAGGCCACGGGCAGCCCCGGCACCACCATCGAGAACACCGCGAGTGTGGCCTTGGCAACACCGGCCCTGACGGCGAGCGCCCCGACCCAGATCGGCCAGGCGGGGTGTCCGAACGGCTACACCACCTACAGTGGCACGCTGGGGCCGAATGCCACGCAGCTTTCTCCAAGCTATGAGGCGCCGGCAGGCATGGAGAATGCGATCCTGCTGGCCCCGGCGGGCTTCAGGCTCTATGGGGCGTATCAGAACACGCAGGGGCGCAAGATCTATCGCATCCCGGGCAACGAGGTGCATCGCCATGGTCCGGCGGGCATCTACAGTTGGGGCGCGAAGGCGAATGAGAGCGGCGGCGCCTACACCTTCTGCCTCCAGCATCCATGAGCGGATAACAAACCACTACGTGCGCTTCGACTTCTAAGACCCCGCGGCAGCAATGCCGCGGGGCCTTCTTTTCTCAGGAGGCGATACAAAAATCCGTTCGGAAGTCGCGCCGATAAGTCGTTTTGGGAAAGCGTAACTACACCGAAATCTCGTGAAGGAAGCGCCACTACAGCCATATCAGAGGGAGACGCGGCGCAGGCGGAGAGCGTTGGTGATGACGGAAACCGAACTCAGGCTCATCGCGGCGGCGGCGATCATCGGCGAGAGTACCCAGCCGGTGAGCGGATACAACACACCGGCCGCGATCGGGATGCCGATGCCGTTATAGATGAAGGCGAAAAAGAGATTCTGACGAATGTTGGCGAGCGTCACGTGCGAGAGCCGCCGCGCCCGCGCCACGCCGCGCAGATCCCCCTTGACCAGCGTCAGTCCTGCACTTTCCATCGCGACATCGGTGCCCGTGCCCATGGCGATGCCGACATCGGCCGCGGCAAGTGCCGGTGCATCGTTCACGCCGTCGCCCGCCATCGCGACGACGCGGCCTTCCCTCTGCAAGCGTCTGACCGCTTCGAGCTTGGTCTCGGGCAGCGCTTCGGCCTGCACTTCGTCGATGCCGACCGCGCATGCCACGGCCTCTCCCGCACGTTCGCCGTCGCCGGTGACCATAAGGACGCGCACGCCCTCGCGATGCAGAATCGCAATCGCCTCGCGGCTTGTCTCCTTCACCGGATCTTTCACCGCGATGAGCCCGGCAACGAGGTCACCGACGGCCACATACATCACCGTCGCGCCATCGACGGCAAGCGCTTCGGCCCGTTCGCCGAGCGATGTTGCATCCACGCCGGATTCGCGCATGAAGGCGGCGTTGCCGAGCAAGACTTCATGGCCTTCGATCGTGCCGCGCACGCCGCGTCCGGTGACCGCCTCGAACGCGTCGGTCTTCGGTACTTCGATACCGCGCATCTTTGCACCCGCGAGAATGGCCGCCGCAAGCGGATGCTCGCTCGCGGCCTCGATCCCGGCGGCTAGGCGCAAGACTTCCTTGTCTTCGAAACCCGCGGCCGCCTGCACCGATTCGAGTCGCGGCTTGCCCTCGGTAATGGTGCCGGTTTTGTCCACAATGAGTGTGTCCATCTGCGCCATGCGTTGTAGCGCCGCGGCGTCGCGTACCAGAATGCCCGCGCCGGCGCCGCGACCGACGCCCACCATTACCGCCATCGGCGTTGCGAGTCCGAGCGCGCAGGGACAGGCGATGATGAGCACCGAGATCGCCGAAACCAGCGCGAAGGCGAGCCCGCCTTCCGCCGATCCGACTATCGCCCAGACCGCGAAGGCTGCAACCGCACTGAGTACGACCGCCGGCACGAACACCCCGGCTACCCGATCCGCCAATCCCTGTATCGGTGCCCGGCTGCGCTGCGCAGCCGCCACCTGGGCGACAATGCGCGCGAGCAGCGTTTCCTCGCCCACGCGCGTCGCACGCATCACGAAACTTCCGTTCCCATTTACGGTGCCGCCGGTGACCTTGTCCGCAACCGTCTTTTCCACCGGCAGCGGTTCGCCGGTGAGCATGGATTCATCCACGCTGGAACGACCATCTATGACTTCGCCGTCCACCGGCACCTTTTCGCCGGGGCGCACGCGCAGTCGGTCGCCTTGCTGTACTTGTGCGAGATCCACCTCTTCATCGGTGCCGTCGTCGCGGACGCGCCGCGCACGAGGCGGCGCCAGATCGAGCAGCGCCCGGATCGCGCCCGACGTGCGTTCGCGGGCCCGCTGCTCGATCACTTGGCCGATCAAGATCAGCGTGACGATGACGGCCGCACTCTCGAAATAAAATGGAATCTCGCCGGACGACCCGAGAAACGCCCGCGGCAGAAAACCCGGAAACAACAGCGCAAACAGGCTAAACAGATACGCGACGCCGGTGCCGAGCGCGATCAGCGTCCACATATTGAAGTTCGCACCCTTGAGCGACCGCCAGCCGCGCACGAAAAAGCTCGAACCGGCATAAGCCAGCACCGGCGTCGTCAACGCGAACTGGATCCAACCATAGGCCGCGCCCAGCCAGCGCTGGAAGTGGAGGCCCGGCAGCATGTCGCCCATCGTTATGACGAGCAAAATGGCGGTGAGCGGCACCGCCAGCCACAGTCGCCGCGTGAAGGCAACGAGTTCCGGATTGGGAGCTTCCTCCGCGCTCGCCGTGCGCGATTCGAGCGCCATTCCACACTTCGGACAGTCGCCGGGACGGTTTTGTACGACTTCTGGGTGCATCGGACAAATCCAGTCGGCGGCGGGGTTCAATGCTTCAACGGCATTTGCTTTCTTTCCGCCGTCAAGAAATCGCAAGGGATCGGCGACAAACTTCTCTCGGCAACTGGCACTACAAAAATAATAAGTTTTGCCGTCATGTTCGTGTCGGTGCTTCGCCGTCGCCGGCTCCACCGTCATTCCGCACACCGGGTCTTTCATCGTTCCGTACCTTTCGCTCCACTCCGGGTTTCCACCTTTGCCTCACATGCCGTGCTTGATGCCGACTTTCACCAGCCACCAGTTCATGGGATACGTCGTCGCGAATCCGACGACCATGCCGACCTGCATCATGAACCAGAACAGCGCCGTGTTCGCTTCCAGCCCGGGGAACCACAGTAGTTGCACGAGCGCCATCCAGCCGAACAATCCGATCTCGAAGGCAACCAGCGATAACGTGTCGACCTTGATCGCCGCCCATAGCGCGGCCGTGCGCGAGATCTCGCCCATCTGGCGCATCGGCAAATACTGGAAAAGTATCCCCAACACGTATGCGAAGCTGAAATCGAGAATGTAGGAGGTGCCGAGCGCGAGCGGCACGATGGAGATGCCGAAGACGACGATCAGTACGTCGGCAAGAATATCGCCGAGCGTGCAGCCGGCGCCGCAGTGCGTCGCCGAAATGAATACGCTCTGCCAATGCGGTTTATCACCGCCGGTCGTTTCCTTGCCGGCGGTCGGCGCGCGCCCCAAACGCCGATATAAAAACCAGCACACCGGGCCGAAATACAATGCCGTGACCGGCCACACGACTTCCATGATGCGCATGGGCTGACGCCGTCCGCGCGCGATGTCGAAGGCGATGACGGCGGCAGTGATACCGGCCAATATCAGCGCCGCCCAGGACAGTGCGTTCAACCAGACGGGAATCGTCATTCTTCGTCCTCCCGACCAGTGTTTCGCAACTTCAGCGCCGCGCGGATCATTTCCACCGCCGGTGCGCTGCGCAGTCCCGCGTCGCCGGGATAGACGCGGCAGCATTTCGCATCGGACGGCACCGGCATCACGTCGCGTCCGTCCACCACCACCGTCGGCGAGCCGTAGCGTCGCAACGCCCCGGGTGTCGCTTCATCGTCGCAGTTCCACTCCGTCCATTCCGGCTGCAGTTCCTCCGCGGCCAGTGCCTCACGCAGAGCGTCACGTGCTGCCGCGACATGCGGACAACCCGCGAAATAAACGAGTTCGACACGCGGCGTTTTCATGCGGACTGAGGTGCAGCAATCGCAGCGATTATTGGACACTCTGCGTTGGAGCTCTTGCCATCGTAGCGAGCAAATAACACGGACTGTCCGAGCGTTCCCTACAAGCGCATGTAGGTATAGCCCTCGTGGCCGTACACCGCCATATCGGTCAGGGCCGAGAGAGTAATCGTGACCGCGGGGTCTATAGCGCTGTCGGGTATGTGTTGCCCGGCCAAAGCCTGGCTGCACACCAGCATTTCCACGCCCGCTTTCTTGAGCGCGTGAATCAGATCCAGGTTGGGATTGTCGGCCTTGAAGGTCTTGCGGTAGAAGACGTTTGTGCCGGCAGCAGCGCCCACATCCTCGTCCAGCAGGGCCACGATATGCACGTGACCGGGCGGCACCTTGGCGTAGGCCATCAGGTTGACCAGCCGGGCCAGACGCTGCAGTGAATTGAATTGCCCGGAAGGATCGCGGTCCGCGCTGATGACGTCGACGAAAATCTTGTAATTTTCCCTCGGATCGGGACGCACCGGCAAATTCGGGCGCGGATGCACGCCACCGAAGCCGGGTACGGCCGGATATACCCACTCGGGTGCGTTCGATGCCTGGCCGCTAACCTTGGGTTGCGCCGCCTGCAATGGCATGGCGAACAATGCCAGTGCCAGCAGCGACAGACTACCAATTGTTCGGCACAAAACGAAGGCGTGCAGCCTACGGATGTTTTTACTTTTCATGGAGATACTCCCTTTGGGAAAATCGAGCCAATGGTTCTTTAGACTATCATTAACGATGCCGCTATATGGGACGGGGGATAGGCAAAGACGGCGTTAAGTTTTACTTTCTCCGGCGCGAACCAGACTTACTTGAACCGGCCGCTGGCATAGAAGTGCATCGAGTCGAAAAAGTAAGAGAACCAGGGCAGGACTTTCAAGGTGCGCACAGTGAAAGTCCAGACCCTCAAAATCCCGGTCGCATCCGATAACCTGTTAGGATTGTGCCGAGCCGGATTTCGCGCTTCGGCGGCGGGATGGGAGAGGCAACCATAAACGATCAAGGCACGGCATGGTGCCCGGTTCGGCTGACGGTGGGCGTCACCGCTCACCGCGATTTGATCGCGGCGGAAGAATCCGAGATCGAAAGCGCGCTCGGCGATTTTTTCGATGCGCTTGCCCGACGCTTTCCGGATACGCCCCTGCAGGCACTCTGCCCGCTCGCCGAAGGCGGCGAAAGAATCTTCGCCCGCGTCGCCCTTGCACGCGGCATACCGCTCCTCGTCCCGTTGCCGCTGCCGCCCGACTACTATCTCGAAGACTTTGCCGACGCGGCATCACGGCGTGAATTTGACGAGTTGGCCGGCAATGCGAAGGTTTTTGTACTCCCGCACCGCCCGGGCGTGAGTTGGGAGCAGGTCTCGGAACCGGGCGTATTGCGAGACAGCGAATACGCGCAACTCGGGGTTTTCGTGTCGAGCCACTCGCAGATCCTGATTGCGATATGGGACGGCAAGCCTTCGCAACAACTCGGCGGCACGGCACAGATCGTCCGCTACCGGCTTTCCAATGTGTATCCCGCCGGCGCGGCCATCCGGCCGATCGGGCGAGAAGTGCTCGCGGACGACGAAAACGACCTGACCTTTCACATTGCCTGTTCGCGCAACCGCCCCAACGGTGCGCCGGCCACGCCGCTCGAACCGCTCCAGACCACATGGCTTACCGGGGATCTCGACCGTCAATCGAGCGGCGAAATCCCCGCGAAATATGCCCGCGTCGTCGCCATGACCACCGAATTCAACCGCGATTGCGCACGTCTGGACGGTGCGAGGGAGCCGGCAGCCATCGAAGACGTGGGACAGGCCGGAGGAATCCACCACATCGAGCAAATGTTCGCCGCCGCCGATCGCCTGAGCAATTATTTTCAGCGCCGACTGAACTTCGCGCTACGCACGACCTACACGTTGGCGGTATTGATGGGCGGAGCATTCGTCGGCTACTCGACGATCCCGAACCAACAGCCGCTTCTTTACGTATTCCTGGCGCTATTCGCGCTCGGATTTTGTCTATACGAAATCGCACGGCGCGGCGACTGGCATCGCAAGTATCTGGATTACCGGGTCCTCGCGGAAGGACTGCGCGTGCAGTACTTCTGGGCGATGGCCGGCGTCGGCAACACAGGCGACGGGCGTTTCGTGCACGAGAACTTCCTGCAGAAGCAGGACCCGGAACTCGGCTGGATCCGCCATGTCATGCGCGATGCCGAGTTGCGCGCGCAGCCGCCCGAGGACGCCGGGGATGCCGGCCTGCGCTTCGCCGTCGAAAACTGGGTCGGCGGGACCTCCGGCTCGCTTGCACCGGGGCAGCTCGGCTACTACGCGCACAAGGCCGATCAACATTCGCGTCTTCACGGGCTGACGGAAAGGATCGGAACCCTGTGCCTGTGGAGCGGAATCGCGATCGCCATCGCGCTCGCGATCTTTGCAAATAGATTCTCCCACGCCACCCGCACGGTCATGCTGCTTCTGCTCGGGCTGCTTCCGCTGATCGCGGCCGTGCGCGGAGCCTACGCGCACAAACGCGCCGACAAGGAACTGATAAAACA
>JBOIBN010000069.1:0-10281 GCA_050739575.1 Gammaproteobacteria bacterium | reverse complement strand
CGTTGGTTATGGACCTATAATCACGAGCGGCCCAACATGGGCATCGGCGGGGTGACGCCCATGCAGAAGTTGGCCATGGCGGCCTAAACCCTACTTCTGGCTGCCGCTAATAATGGGGGGATTACCTTGCCACCGCTCGGAATTGCGGTACTTGTCTTCGACCGCCGCGGCAGCGGAAAGTCGGGCGGGAAGCCGGCCAGCGGCAGTTACGATGTGCTGGCGGATGACGGCTGTGCGGCGCTGAAAATGCTGGCGCGCGATCCTCAGATTGATCCTAGGCGCATCGGCTTCTGGGGGCTGAGCCAGGGCGGATGGATTGCGATCCTTGCCGCTTCGCGCTGTCCGCAAACTGCATTCGCCATCTCGATCTCAGCCCCGATGACGACGCCGGCTCAACAGATGAATTTCGCGGTGGCGAATATCCTTCGGATCCATGGGTATTCGCAGGCGGACATCGATCAGGCCGTCGGTGCGCGCAACGCCGTCGATGCGTTCGAGCATGGCAGGCTGGACCGTGCCACAGCGCAAAAGCGCCTCGACGCGGCGGCTGCAAGGCCGTGGTTTCCGCTCATCTATATGGGCAAAACCTTCCATGATCCCGCGCATTCAAGCTGGCCCGGGGAGATGTGGCAGAATCCGCTGCAATGGCTGAGCGGCGACAAAGCTCCTACGCTCATCCTGTATGGTGCAAAGGATCCTTGGGTGCCGGTTGCGCTCTCGATGAAAGTGCTGAAAGCACGCGCGGCGCGATTTACCAACATTACGACGGAAGTCGTTGCCGGTGCGGATCATGACATGATGTTGTCTGTATCGCCGAAAGCACAGGTCGATCCGCATTCCCTCGCCGATCAGGCACCGGATGCGCCAGCTTATTTCGCGCTCCTTGCGTCGTGGCTCACTGCACACGGAATTGCGACTGCTCCTGGCGCACATTGATCGCGGATTAGCGAGCGCGGGCGCGATTGAACCCGTTCGCCATATTTATGGTGCTCAGCAAATCCACCAACATGGTGGCCAACGGCGCCGGATTGGGCAACACACGGATGCCGGCGGTCTTCATTGCTTCGATCTTGGACTCCGCGCTGCCTTTGCCGCCGGAGATGATGGCATGCCGTCTCCCTGGTACCCATTCACGTAATCATCACGCGGATACCCGGTAGGTCGGGCACGTTCAAGGGCCCATTTGTCGGATGTAACGTTCTCGCCAACCCGGTGAAAGGCCGCAATGGGGCAACTTGGCAGATGATGTGACCGCCCGGTTTTGGCCGTTGTCGGTCATTAAGAAGACTCAACGAGACAGGAAATAAAAACGCCCGCTTCCCGGTTTCCGGAAGCGGGCGTTGCCATGTAGGGCGACTAACCGCCGGTGGCGGGAGCCGGCGCGGTTGTGATCGGCGGCAGGTTCGCCTGCTTGATCGTGGCGTTGAGTTGCGGAATGTCCTGCGACTGCACCTTGTCGAGCGCTTGTAACTGCGCGTCGGCCTGGGCGGAGAGTTGCTGCCAGACCTGACGTTCGGATTGGGTCGGGGCCGACTCGTCGTCGAATTCCGTTCCCAGAATGAGGAGTTTGCTCCACAGCCGGATCGGATAATTCAGCGGATCCTCGACGGCGTGCGATTTGGTTTGCAGCAGTGCCTGCTCGATCGTGTCGAGCTTCGCCAGGATCGCCGTCGCCTGCTTTGCTCCGGCGGAGCCGGCGGCGAGGCGCGGCTGGTAGGCCTGTATTCCATCGCGGAGTTTACGGATATTGAGCACAGCCTTGGCAACGGCGTCGGCCTTCGCGTGAATCTGCGAGAGCAGCGTGAATTGCGCTTCGAGTTGCGCCTGCGTCACGCTGGAACGCGGATCCTTCGCGACCGTGAATTGCCGGCTGTAATTCTTGCCGCCGACGTTCAGGGTTGCCGTGTAGGTGCCGGGCGGAACGCGCGGGCCGTCGATCGAACCGATCCACGAGGCGCTGCCTGGAAGCGCCGTCGAGGACGGCAACTCGAGATTCCACACGAATTCGTTCATGCCGGACTCGGTGGGCACGACGCCTTCCTGCTGCGGATGCTTCGGCGGATAGAAATCCTTCGGCACCTCGACCGGTTTGCCCTGCGGCGTTTTCACGTTCGAGAATGCGGCGACCGTCTTGCCGCTTGCATCGGCGAAGGTGAGCGTCACCTTGTCGCCCAGCTGCGGCGACTGCTTCAGTTCGTAGAATACGGCGACGCCGTTCGGCGGATTCTCGCCTGAGCCGTCGGCGTTCGCGCCGGGATAGCTGCCGCCGCCGGTAAGGTACGTCGTCTGCGGCGTGAACAGGAAAGCGTCGGCGTTGACGGCCGCTTGCGACATCTCGCGCAGTGGCTCGAGGTTGTCGAGCACCCAGAACGCACGCCCGTGCGTCGCGAGCACGAGGGCGTCGTACTGCGGCTGGATCGCGATGTCGCGGATCGCGACGTGCGGCAACTTGAGTTGCAGTGATTGCCAGTCCATGCCGCCGTCGAATGACACGTAAACGCCGCGTAGCGTCCCCGCGAAGAGCAGGTTCGCGTCCTTCGTATCCTGGCGCACGACGAAACTCGACTCGTCGTTCGGCAGCCCGTTCACGATCTTTTGCCAGTGCGCGCCGTAGTCGGTCGTCTTGTAAAT
Source organism: Gammaproteobacteria bacterium (assembly GCA_050739575.1). Classification (GTDB taxonomy): domain Bacteria; phylum Pseudomonadota; class Gammaproteobacteria; order JAKDMP01; family JAKDMP01; genus JBOIBN01. The sequence continues at coordinate 7,650 of JBOIBN010000069.1, read as the reverse complement.
GTAGGGCGCGTAGTCGTCCTGACGATAGCGGCGCGCAGCGAGGAACGCGGTGGCCGGATCGAGCGGCGAAGGATCGATGATGCTCACCGTCGCCCATTGCGGCAGATTCTGCGGCGTCACGTTGCTCCAGTGCTGGCCGTCGTCGCGCGTCACCCACACCCGGCCGTCGTCGGTTCCCGCCCACAGGACGCCCGCCTTGAGCGGCGATTCGGCAAGCGCGAACACGGTGTCGTAGTATTCGACCGAGGTGTTGTCTTGCGTTATAGGGCCGCCCGAGGACGCCTGCTTTTTCGCATCGTTGCGGGTGAGGTCGGGGCTGATCGTTTGCCAAGTCATGCCGCCGTCGCTGGATTTCATCACGTACTGCGAGCCGACGTAGAGCGTATCGGGTTCGTGCTTCGACACCACGATCGGATACGTCCACTGGAACCGATACTTGAGGTCTGTCGCGGGGTGACCCATGCCGTTGTCCGGCCACGGATCGAGAAATACGTCCTCGCCGGTGCGCGTGTTCAGTCTTTCGAGCGCGCCGTCGTAGCCTCCGCCGTAGGTGATCCACGGTGAGCCCGGAACAGGCACGACGAAACCGCTTTCTCCGCCTGCGACGGGACGCCAGTCCTGTATGCCGATCGCATAGCCGCCGGTGTTGCGGCTCGTGATCTCGACGGTGGAGTTGTCCTGCTGCGCGCCGTAGATGTGGAACGGGAACTGGTCGTCGAGCGCGACGTGATAGAACTGCGCCGTCGGCTGGTTATCCTCGCTCGACCAGGATAGTCCGGCATCGTAGCTGACACCCGCGCCGCCGTCGTTGCCGACGATCATGGCGTCCGGATTCTGCGGATCGATCCACAATACATGGTTGTCGCCGTGCGGCGTGTCGAGCGGCTGAAATGTATTGCCGCCGTCGCTGGAAACGTACAAACCCTCGACCTGCGGTGCATACACGCGGTCAGGGTTTTTCGGATCGACATAGATCTGGCTGAAGTACCACGCGCGCTGCCTGAGATCGGAATTGCTGTAGGTGAGTTGCCAGGTTGCGCCGCCGTCGTCGGAGCGGAACACGCCGCCCGACTTCGCCTCGACGATTGCGTACACGCGGTTCGGATCGGACGCCGATACCGCGACGCCGATCCGCCCGAGCGTGCCCGTAGGCATGCCCGGGTTCTGGCTGAGATTCTTCCATGTCGCACCGTCATCGGTCGTCTTGTAGAGACCGCTCCCGGGTCCGCCGCTGCCGAAGAACCAGGGACTGCGCGTGACCTGCCACATCGCCGCGTAGAGAACCCGCGAATTGGCGGGATCCATCACCAGATCCACGGCGCCCGTGTTCTGATCGACATAGAAAATCTTCTTCCAAGTGGCGCCGCCGTCGAAGGATTCGTACACGCCGCGGTCGGCGTTGGCGCCGAACACATGGCCGAGCGCCGCGACATACACGTGGTTCGCGTTGCGCGGGTCCACGACGATGGCGCCGATCACGCGCGTATCGTCGAGCCCGACGTGGGTCCAGGTCTTGCCCGCGTCGGTGGACTTCCACACCCCGTCGCCCGTCGCCATGTCGCCGCGCGGGAACGGCTCGCCGGTGCCGGCGTAGATCACGTTGGGGTCCGAGGGTGCGACGGCGAGCGCGCCGATCGCGCCGACCTTGAGGCAGCAGTCGGACACGTTGCTCCAGCTGTTGCCGCCGTTCACGGTCTTCCATATCCCGCCGTCGGCGCCGCCGAAATAGAAGGTCCGCGGTTCGCTCGCGACGCCGGCGACGGCGACGGAGCGCCCGCCGCGAAACGGCCCGATGCTGCGCCAGGCCAGCGCCTTGAGCGCGCTCGCCGGATACGGCGAACTCGAACCGAAGGCCGGAAGTGCCGCCGTCAGCGCAAGAACGGCAAGCAGGGCGGTAAGTGGGCGGAAAGTATGGAAGGGGGCATGGGCTTTCACGGAAGGTCCTCGGTCGAAGCGGTCGCGCAAGGGCGCGATCTCGGTGGGCATGGGGAAAATCCCGACAAGTTTCGCGCAACTCGTTATATATGGCAACTCCGGCGCACTATTGGGCGGTTCGACCGGGCGGATTGGGGTATTCTGCGTTCGTCATTTTGTCTGTCCGACGGAGGGCGTGCGGACAGCGGGATCGAACGGCAGGAGCAATTCGTCATGACCGAATGGGACGCAAGCGCGTATCAGACCATTTCCGGGCTTCAACAGATGGTCGCCGATCGTCATCTGGCACACATCGAATTCGATGAAAGCGAGTGCGTGCTGGACGTCGGCTGCGGCAACGGCCGGATCACGGCCGAGATCGCTGCGCGCGTTCCGCACGGCTCGGTGCTCGGCGTCGATCCGTCGCACAACATGATCGAGTTCGCGCGCAAAGAGTACGCTGCTGCGCGACCGAACCTGCGTTTCGAAGTTGGCGACGCGCGGAGCCTGCCTTATCAACGCGAGTTCGACACCGTCGTCTCGTTCAATGCCCTGCACTGGGTGCCGGAGCAGGCGGCAGCACTGCGCTCGATTCACACTGCACTGAAACCGGATGGACGCGCTGTGTTGCACTTCGTTCCGGAAGGCGAGCGCAAATGCATCGAGGATGTAATTGAAGATACCTGCCGTGCGCCGCGCTGGAAGGAATATTTCGAAGGTCACAAAAAGCCCTACCTGCACTTCACGCCGGAGGCGTACCGCGCACTCGCCGAAAGCAACGGATTCCGGGTGCTCGATATTCAGGTGCAGGACAACGCCTGGGATTTCGGCAGCCGCGATGCTTTCGCGGCCTTCTGCCGCGTGACGCTCGCCGACTGGCTCGACCGTCTGCCGGAAAGCGACTGGCCGGCCTTCATAAACGACGTACTCGACGCCTACGCCATAGTAGCCGCCGACAAGCCTTCAGAGCGCAACGCCTTCAAGTTCTACCAGCTCGAAGTCACGCTCGCGCTGGCCACGGCGACCGTTTTGCGCTAAGGTTAAGCGAGGACAGATAGCAGGGGACGTAGTTCGTGCGGAAGTCCGGGGCGATTGCATTCACGTTAGGCGGACTTCTGTGTGCCTTCGTTGCATGCGCGTTTGCGTCACCCCAGCCTGCGACGTCCGCTGCGACCGCCGGCCCACCGTCGCATAGCATGCTGGCGCCGATCGGCGTTTACGGCATCGCCGATCAGATAAAGAATCCGCCGCCGCTCTTGCAAGCGATCCTCGATAACCGCATCGACGATGCGGCGCGGCTGCTTGAGCAGGGCGCTTCCGCGACCGCGCGTTACCACAAGATAGTTCCTTACTTCGTGGCGGCGGCCAGTCTGCGGCCCTGTGACCCGAGGATGCTGGATCTGCTCATCGCCCACGGAGCGAACGTTAATGGCGTCTGGATCACTCTCCCGGGGCGCCACGGCGATTCGCCTTTCGACGCTTACATCAGCCCGCTCGCCGCCGCCGCGTCGGCCGGCTCGGACGCCTGTGTGGCGACGTTAATCAGGCATGGTGCGGATCCCAACATCGTCAGTCTGGAAGGCGTAACCCCGTTGGGGGCCGCCGCGGGCAGCATGTACTGCAAGCCCGAGATGGTCGATTTCCTGCTCAAGCACGGAGCCGATCCGAACCTCACGCCGAGCCTTGACGATCTGCCTCCTAAGGTCGTGGGTCATATCATGAGCGGCCTCGGCAACTTGCCCGGTCCTCGGAAGCGGGCGCTCGCCGCCAAGTTCCGCCCAACCCTCAAAGTGCCTGCGCTCGACTTGGCGGTGGCTTACGCTCGGCCCGCCTGCGCGCGCGCGTTGATAATGAGCGGTGCGAACGTGGAAGCTCAAGGTATGGAGGGGACCCTGCTCACGGATGCGGTATCTATCGGACGTTCTCCCGCGATTACGCGAATGCTGCTTCTCGCCGGCGCCGATGTCCATGCCCGGAACGAGCAGGGAGAGACCCCATTGTTTATGGGAGCCGCTGATTTCGGTAGCCCCGATAGCCCGAAAATTTTTAGCCAATATTGCGTCGAATGCGCAAGCATGCTCATCAATGCGGGAGCAGAGGTGGACGCGGTAGACAAGACAGGTAACACGCCGCTGGTCTACGCCGCAGACGGCGAGGACGCGTTACCGCTCGTGAGATTGCTGGTCGATGCCGGTGCGGACGTCAACTACCGGAATCCGAAAACCGGCATGACGCCGTTGCGCTCTGCACAGTCGGCACACAACGCGGCGGTAGTGAGCTTCTTGATCAGTCGTGGCGCAACCGCATCGTCCGGCGGCACCGAGGGAAAGCCGGCCGGTACGCCTTAGTTGGGCGGCTTTACAAGCCGACCCGGTCGGGGTGCGCTTTGCACGGGGCCGAACGGAATCGCCCCGACGCTTTAAAGTCTCAACTTGGAACGGATCAAACGATGGAATATGTAAATCTCGGCGGGATCGGCCTCAAGGTATCGCGTCTGTGTCTCGGCTGCATGAGCTACGCGGTCGAGAAGCGCCGCTGGCAGCTCGACGAAGCCGCGAGCCGCCCGTTCATCCAGCACGCGCTCGAAGCCGGTATCAATTTCTTCGACGTGGCCAACATTTACGCCGATGGCCAGAGCGAAGAAGTTCTCGGGCGGGCGCTGCACGACTTCGCTAAACGCGAGGAAGTTGTACTCGCCACGAAAGTGTACTTCCCGATGCGCGAGGATCCCAACGGCCGCGGCCTGTCGCGCAAGGCGATCATGACCGAGATCGATGCGAGCCTCAAGCGTCTCGGCACCGACTACGTTGACTTGTACCAGATTCACCGCTGGGACGACGAAACGCCGATAGAGGAAACGTTGGAAGCGCTGCACGACGTGGTGAAGGCGGGCAAGGCGCGCTACATCGGCGCTTCCAGCATGTACGCGTGGCAGTTCTGCAAGGCGTTATATCTGGCCGACCGGCACGGCTGGACGCGCTTCGTCTCCATGCAGCCGCACTACAACCTGCTATACCGCGAAGAAGAACGTGAGATGTTGCCGCTGTGTGAAGCCGAAGGCATCGGTGTCATTCCCTGGAGCCCGCTCGCGCGCGGGCGCCTCGCGCGCGAATGGGAGGAACGTTCGAGCACCGAGCGGGCGCAGATCGATGCCTATGGCGATCGCCTTTACGGCGCGACCGAGGACGCCGACCGCAAGATCGTGGAAAAGGTCGGCGAAATCGCCGCGGCACATAACGTATCGCGCGCGCAGGTGGCGCTCGCGTGGATGCTCACAAAACCGGTCATCACGGCGCCGATCGTCGGCGCGACGAAGATGCCGCACCTCGAAGACGCCATAGCATCCCTCGAAGTGAAGCTGTCCGCCGACGAAATCGCCGCCCTCGAAGAACCCTACGTCCCGCACGCCATAGCCGGGCATTGACCGTCGTTATGCCGCAACCGAGTTCCATCAGTTAAAAGTGATTCCGGTGCCGGAAGAGTGAGCGCCAAGCCCGATGCGCATCCGGAATGGAGCATGTTCGTTGGCTGCCGGAGCTTGCCGCGTTCGAGAGATTTCCTCTGTGGCCAGATTTGAAGTTTGCCGCCTATACTTTCAATTGAGTCGGCCCATTGATTCTCGTTGTTAAATGTTGTCGTTGTTTCCCAAGGTTATTACTACTTTTCCTCGAGCGTGCCCTTCTTCGAGATACCGGATAGCCTCGGGAGCCTCACTCAAGTTGTAACGCCTGTCGATGACCGGCGTCAGCTTTCCGGCCTCCATGAGCCCGCGCAGGATGGTCAGATCCTCTTTCCTTATTTTTGCCATGAACATGACGAACTTCTGGCTCGCGAGCCGTGATAATGCAGGCGCTGTGAGCGCACTACTCAGAAATGCCCCGAAATTTTTTGGTGCTCCGATCATGACGCATATCCCATGGGGAGTGAGGACGCGCCTGCATGCGGACAACGAATGATTCCCGACGCCGTCGAGAATCAAGTTGTAACGTTGAACGCTCTTGGTGAAATCCTCCCGGGTGTAATCGATGACGTGATCGGCGCCGATGGATCGCACCATGTCCACATTCCGCGTACTGCATACGCCGGTCACATCGGCACCGAACGACTTGGCAATTGGCACCGCGAACGTACCCACGCCTCCCGCCGCACCGTTGATCAGGACATTCTGCCCCGGTTGAATCCGTCCCTTGTCGCGAAGACCCTGCAATGCGGTGATTGCCGCCACGGGTACAGACGCCGCTTGCTCGAAGGTCACGTTAGCCGGTTTCAAGACCACTGCCGATTCGGAAGCACACGCATATTCGGCAAGAGCCCCACGACATGCGCCGAACACCTCGTCGAGTGGCTTGAACTGCGTTACGTTCCCGCCAACCGTTTCGACCCGGCCGGCCACGTCAACGCCTGGTCGTGTGGACTTGGGTTTGCGCAGCCCGGCCATTATGCGAAGGAAGTAGGGACTGCCCCTCATTAAGTGCCAGTCGAGCGGATTGACGGAAGCAGCGCGGACTTTTATCAAAATCTCATCGTCCTTGGGGGCAGGTTTTGCCACTTCCTCGAATCGAAGAACATCCGGAGGTCCGTATTCCGTGTATAAAATCGCTTTCATCGGTTTTTCTTAATCGGTGCTTGCTGCGTTCGAGAGGTTTCCTTTCGATCGGACTTGAAGCTCACCGTCTGCACTTCAATGAGCAGGGTAAATTGATTCCGTAATTTTAAGCTGGAATGCGATTTGTGCGAGCCCGCCGCCGCCCTCGAAGAATCCTACGTCCTGCACGCCATTGCGCGACATTGAGGACTCGTGGCGACGACGGCTCTGCGGGCAAAGGGCCGGGGCACTCACATGCGAAGAGGGGAAAAGTTAGCAAGTCCCGCAAATCATGTATACTAAATGACGATTTAATATACGTGTTTGGTCGGATATGCCTGAAATACCATCTCTTGGCACCATCAACCCGGAGCGGTTTGAAGCGCCGAGGATCCTGAAGAAGCTGGCTACCGCAAGTCGGAACCTCGCGGAGCTTAAGGGCGTTGCGGCGACGATTCCTAACCAGGCGATTCTGATCAACACCTTGTCCTTGCAGGAAGCGAAGGACAGCTCCGCCATCGAGAACATCGTTACCACTCACGACGAACTTTATCGTGAAGACGATGGGCTGCCGGGCAGACTGAATGCTGCCGCCAAGGAAGTGCTTCGCTATCGTCAGGCCTTGCGTGTCGGATTCGAGCGCGTCCAAGATTCCGGGCTGCTGACGCTTAACACGATCCTCGAGATGCAGGCCGAACTGGAATGCAATCAGGCGGGTTTGCGCAAATTACCCGGCACGGTGTTGAAGGACAATGCCGGACGCATGGTCTACACACCGCCGCAGGACGGCAAGGAAGTGCAGCGGCTGATGCACGATCTCGAGAAATTCATACACGGGAAACCGCGATTCGATGTCGATCCGCTCATTCGCATGGCGCTCATACATCACCAGTTCGAAAGCATCCATCCCTTCTATGACGGCAACGGCCGCACCGGCCGAATCGTCAACGTGCTGTATCTGGTTAAGGAAGGTTTGCTCGATATACCGGTGCTTTATCTCAGCCGTCATATTGTGCGGACCAAGGTCGAGTACTATCGCCTGCTGCAGACAGTGCGTGAGCGCGGGGCGTGGGAAGAATGGGTGCTGTATATGCTTACAGCCGTCGAGCAAACGGCTCGCGAGACTATTGGCACGATTCACAAGATCGGGA
>JBOIBN010000068.1:0-10425 GCA_050739575.1 Gammaproteobacteria bacterium | reverse complement strand
ACCACCAGATCCTGCGCCACGTCCACCAGGCGGCGGGTAAGGTAGCCCGAATTCGCCGTCTTGAGCGCCGTGTCGGCGAGCCCCTTGCGCGCGCCGTGGGTGGAGATGAAATACTGCAGCACGGTAAGACCCTCACGGAAGTTCGCCGTGATCGGCGTCTCGATGATCGATCCATCAGGTTTCGCCATCAGTCCGCGCATTCCGGCAAGCTGACGAATCTGCGCCGCCGAACCGCGTGCGCCGGAATCCGCCATCATGTAGATCGGATTGAAGGTGGCCTGGCGCCGCGTCTTGCCCTCGGCGTCGGTCACTTCCTCGGTGCCGAGACGATCCATCATCGCCTTCGCCACCTGCTCGTTGGTACGCGACCAGATGTCCACGACCTTGTTGTAGCGCTCGCCGGTGGTCACGAGCCCCGAGGCGTACTGCTTTTCGATGTCCTTTACTTCGCTCTCGGCGGCGGCGAGAATCCGCTCCTTTTCAGGCGGAATGGCCATATCGTTCACGCCGATCGAGACTCCCGAACGCGTGGCGTAATAAAAGCCCATGTACATCAGCTGGTCAGCAAAAACCACAGTTTCCTTTAACCCGCGGAAACGGTAACAATCGTTGATGAGCTGCCCGATGATCTTCTTCGTCAGATGGCGGTTGATCAACTCGAAGGGCATGCCCTGGGGCAGGATTTCAGCGAGCAGTGAGCGGCCCACCGTGGTCTCGATCAGACGCAACCGCGGCATGAATTCACCCTTCTCGTCCACCATGTAGTCCCTGACCCGCACCCTGATCCCGGCATGGAGTTCGACCGCGCCCGTAGCGTACGCCCGATGTACCTCGGCCACATCGGTAAAGATCATGCCCTCGCCGCGTGCATTTACACGCTCGCGGGTCATGTAGTAAAGGCCCAGCACAACATCCTGTGTCGGCACGATGATCGGTTCGCCATTGGCCGGCGAGAGAATGTTGTTCGAGGACATCATCAGCGCCCGCGCCTCGAGTTGAGCCTCCAGCGACAGCGGCACGTGTACCGCCATCTGGTCGCCGTCGAAATCAGCATTGAACGCCGTGCATACCAGCGGATGAAGTTGAATCGCCTTGCCTTCCACCAGGATGGGTTCGAAGGCCTGGATGCCGAGACGGTGCAACGTTGGTGCGCGGTTGAGAAGCACCGGATGTTCGCGGATCACCTCTTCGAGAATGTCCCAGACCTCGGGCACTTCGGCCTCGACCGCCCGCTTGGCCTGTTTGATCGTGGTTGCAAGCCCGCGCAACTGCAGTTTCGAGAAGATGAATGGCTTGAACAACTCGAGCGCCATGCGCTTGGGCAGGCCGCACTGATGAAGCTTCAGCGTGGGGCCGACCACGATGACCGAACGGCCGGAATAGTCCACGCGCTTGCCGAGCAGGTTCTGGCGGAAGCGCCCGTGCTTGCCCTTGATCATGTCCGCAAGCGATTTCAACGCGCGCCGATTGGTGCCCGTCACCGCGCGGCCGCGCCGTCCGTTGTCAAGCAGCGAGTCCACGGCCTCCTGGAGCATGCGCTTTTCGTTGCGCACGATGATGTCTGGCGCCTTGAGTTCGAGCAGCCTCTTCAGGCGGTTGTTGCGGTTGATAACGCGTCGGTACAGATCGTTGAGATCGGAGGTTGCAAAGCGGCCGCCGTCAAGCGGAACCAGCGGACGCAAATCCGGCGGCAATACCGGCAGCACCGTAAGTACCATCCATTCTGGATGATTCCCCGACTCGAGGAACGACTCGACAAGCTTCAGGCGCTTCGCGAGCCGCTTGGCCTTGGTGTCGGAGTGGGTGTCGTCGAGTTCCTGGCGTAGTTTGACTACTTCAGCTTTGAGATCGATCTGAAGCAGCAGATCACGCACGGCCTCGGCGCCCATGCGGGCATCGAAGCCGTCGCCGTGCTCTTCGATCGCCTCGAGATACTGTTCCTCGCTCAGCAGTTGACGCGGCTCTAGCGGCGTCATGCCGGGATCCACGACCACATAGGCCTCGAAGTAAAGAACGCGTTCAAGTTCGCGCAGCGTCATGTCGAGCATGAGCCCGATGCGCGAAGGCAACGACTTCAGGAACCAGATATGGGCCACCGGCGTCGCGAGATCTATGTGCGCCATGCGTTCGCGCCGCACCTTGGCGGTCGTGACTTCGACACCGCATTTCTCGCAGACCACGCCGCGATGCTTCAGGCGCTTGTATTTGCCGCACAGACACTCGAAGTCCTTGGTCGGCCCGAAGATGCGCGCACAGAACAAACCGTCGCGCTCGGGCTTGAAGGTGCGGTAATTGATCGTCTCCGGCTTTTTCACTTCGCCCCAGGACCAGGAGCGGATCATCTCCGATGAGGCGAGTCCGACCCGGATCGCATCGAAATCCTGAACCTGGCCAGGCTGTTTGAACAGTTGCAAAAGTTCTTTCATTGCCTCTCCTGTCCGTTTCCGGACTGATCGGTAGCTGATGCAGGCTCTGATTTATTCAAAGCTTGCTGAATCCCAACAGGCGCCAATCTCATTTGGAACCCGCGGCTTCCGACGCCTCGAGTGCGACGTTAATGCTGAGCGCCTGAATTTCCTTGACCAGCACGTTGAAGGATTCCGGCATGCCAGCCACCATGCGATGCTCGCCGTCCACGATGTTCTTGTACATCTGGGTGCGTCCGGTCACGTCATCGGATTTCACCGTAAGCATCTCCTGGAGCGTATAGGCAGCGCCGTAGGCCTCGAGTGCCCACACTTCCATTTCGCCGAAGCGCTGCCCGCCGAATTGCGCCTTGCCGCCCAGCGGTTGCTGGGTGACCAAGCTGTAGGGACCGGTCGAACGTGCATGCATCTTGTCGTCCACCAAGTGGTTGAGCTTGAGCATGTACATGTAGCCGACGGTCACGGGGCGTTCAAAGGCATCGCCCGTACGGCCATCGTAAAGCGTCGTCTGCCCGCTTTCCGGCAGCCCGGCCAGCTTCAGAAGCGACTTGATTTCGTCTTCCGTCGCGCCGTCGAAAACCGGGGTCGCAATCGGCAAACCAGCGCACAGATTCCGCGCCAGCCGTTCGATTTCTTCGTCGCTGAACGACTTGATATCCACCTTTTCCCTGCCGGTCTCGTTGTACACCCGGTCGATGAATTTCCTGAGTTCCGATATCTTGACCTCGCGGTCGAGCAGTTCAGTGATTCTCTCGCCGATACCCTTGGCGGCCCAGCCGAGATGAGTTTCGAGCACCTGTCCGATATTCATGCGCGAGGGCACGCCGAGCGGGTTGAGCACGATATCCACCGGTGTGCCATCTTCCATGCATGGCATGTCCTCGGTCGGAACAATGCGCGAGATAACGCCCTTGTTGCCGTGGCGACCCGCCATCTTGTCGCCGGGTTGTATGCGGCGCTTGACGGCAAGAAATACCTTGACCATCTTGATGACGCCGGGCGGCAACTCGTCACCCGCGGTAAGCTTGCGCTTCTGATCCTCGTAGCGGGCCTTGAACACTTTTTCCTGACGCTTGAGGTAGGCCTGCTCGGCCTCGAGCAAACGATTTGCGTCCTCGTTATGCAAGCGGATTTCGAACCACTTCTGGCGCGTGAGTTCGGCGAGGTAGGGCTTGGTGATGCGCGCTCCGGCCTCGAGACGATTCGGTCCACCTTCGGCAATCTTGCTGTGGAGCATCCGTTCGAGCCGATGATACACATCGTCCTCGAGGATGCGTCGCTCGTCCTGCAGATCTTTACGCACCCGTTCGAGCGCGGCCTCTTCGATGGCGTGCGCGCGGGCATCTTTCTCCACCCCCTCACGCGTGAACACCTGAACGTCTATGACCGTGCCGTCCATGCCCGGCGGCACCCTGAGCGAGGTGTCCTTCACGTCGGAGGCCTTCTCGCCGAAGATCGCGCGCAGCAACTTCTCCTCCGGCGTGTGCTGGGTCTCGCCCTTCGGCGTTACCTTTCCGATCAGGATATCGCCTGCCTTGACTTCCGCCCCGATGAAGGCGATGCCCGTTTCGTCAAGATTGGCAAGCGCCGATTCGCCGACGTTGGGTATGTCGCTTGTGATTTCCTCCGAACCGAGCTTGGTATCGCGCGCCTTGCACTCCAGCTCCTCGATGTGAATCGTAGTAAAGCGATCCTCCTCGACGATGCGTTCGGAGATCAGAATCGAATCTTCGAAATTATATCCGTGCCAGGGCATAAAGGCCACCAGCAAATTCTGGCCGAGCGCAAGCTCGCCCATGTCGGTCGAGGGGCCGTCGGCAAGTACGTCGCCGCGAGCGATCACATCGCCCACGTCCACCAGCGGCCGATGGTTGATACAGGTATTCTGGTTCGAGCGCATGTACTTGGTGAGTCGATAAATGTCCACACCCGCCTCGCCGGCCACGGTCTCCGCCTCGTTCACGCGCACCACAATGCGCGAGGCGTCCACGGAATCCACGGTGCCGCCGCGTCCGGCAATCACCGTGACGCCTGAATCCACCGCAACCGCGCGTTCCATGCCGGTGCCGACCAGCGGTTTTTCGGCGCGCAGGGTCGGCACGGCCTGGCGCTGCATGTTCGCCCCCATGAGTGCCCGGTTGGCGTCGTCGTGCTCCAGGAAAGGAACGAGCGAGGCGGCCACCGACACCGTCTGCATCGGGGAAACGTCTATGTAGGCAATCTTGTCCGGCGTGGTGAGCGTGAACTCGCTCTCGTAACGGCAGGAAATCAGATCGTCCAGAAACTCACCCTTAGGACCCAGCCGCGCGTTGGCCTGCGCGATGTGAAATCTTCCTTCCTCGATCGCGGAGAGATACGAGATTTCGTCAGTCACCTTGGCGCCGACTACCTTGCGGTACGGCGTCTCCAGGAAGCCGAATTCGTTGGCGCGAGCATAAACGGACAGGGAATTGATGAGGCCGATGTTCGGCCCCTCCGGGGTTTCGATAGGACAGATGCGCCCGTAATGAGTCGCGTGGACATCGCGCACTTCGAAGCCTGCGCGCTCGCGCGTGAGCCCGCCAGGACCAAGCGCCGAGACGCGGCGCTTGTGGGTGACCTCGGAAAGCGGATTGTTCTGATCCATGAACTGGCTGAGCTGGCTCGAGCCGAAGAATTCCTTCATTGCCGCCGCCACCGGCTTGGCGTTGATGAGATCCTGAGGCAGCAATCCTTCGGATTCGGCAATGGCAAGCCGCTCGCGCACCGCGCGTTCCACGCGCACGAGCCCGATGCGAAAGGCGTTTTCCGTCATTTCCCCAACGCTGCGCACGCGCCGGTTGCCCAGATGATCGATGTCGTCGGTGGTGCCGCGACCGTTGCGGATCTCGATCAGCATCTTGATGACGTCGAGAATATCCTCGGGCGTGAGAATGCCCGGACCGGTATGGTCATCACGGTCAAGCCGCCGATTGAACTTCATCCGTCCCACGGCGGAAAGATCGTAGCGTTCGGGGCTGAAGAAGAGATTCGTGAACAGCTGTTCCGCCGCATCCTTGGTCGGCGGCTCGCCGGGACGCATCATGCGATAGATTTCGACCAGAGCCTCCAAACGGGTTGTGGTCGAATCGAGTCGCAAGGTGTCGGAGAGATAGGGACCGCGGTCGAGATCGTTCACGGACAGGGTGCGGATCTCGGTGATCCCCCTCTCCATCAGGATATTCAGGCGGGCTTCGTCGAGCGCGTCGTTGGCGCTGGTAAGCACCTCCCCGGTAGCCTCATCCACGACATCGTGGGCGATGATCTTGCCAATCAGATATTCGCGCGGAACGACGAGGCTCTTGACGCCTGCCTTTTCGAGTTCGCGCACGTGCCGCGGCGTAATGCGCCGACCTTCTTCGACCAAGGTCTTGCCCTTGACCCTGATGTCGAACCCTGCCATCTCGCCCCGTAGCCGTTCGGGCACGAGATCAAGGAAGATTTCGCCATCCTTTAAGTGGATCACGTTGTGCTCGAAGAACATTTCGAGCATCTGCTCATTGCTGTAGCCGAGCGCGCGCAGGAGAATCGTCACCGGAAGCTTGCGCCGGCGATCGATGCGCGTAAACAGGCAATCCTTGGGATCGAACTCGAAGTCGAGCCAAGAGCCGCGATAAGGGATCACGCGGGCGGCGTAAAGCAGTTTGCCGGAGGAATGGCTCTTGCCGCGGTCGTGATCGAAGAACACCCCGGGCGAGCGGTGCAACTGGGAAACCACGACACGTTCCGTACCGTTGATCACGAAAGTGCCGTTCTCGGTCATCAGAGGCAACTCGCCGAGATAGACTTCCTGCTCGATGATGTCGCCCTTCTGGCGTCGACCGCCCCCGCTTTCCTTTTCGAAAAACAGCAGGTTCAAGGTGGCCTTGATAGGCGCCGAATAAGTCAGGCCCCGAATCTGGCACTCGCGCACGTTGAAGGCCGGCTCGCCTATCGTATAACCCTGATATTTGAGCGCCGCGTTGCCGGAGTAACTCTCGATCGGGAAAACCGACATGAGCGCACCGTGCAGACCCGTCGCCTCGCGCTTGTCCGCGGTCTTGTTGAACTGCAGGAACTGGCGGTAGGAATCGAGCTGTGTCGCCAACAGATAGGGTACCGGGAGGACACTCGTGCTCTTGCCGAAATCCTTGCGGATACGCTTTTTTTCAGTGAATGTAAGTGCCATTAGAAATCACCTCGCCGTTCGCTTCAATTGGTTCACCGGCGGGCGGATGCCCCGGTGAAAAATGCGCGCGAGCGAACCGGCTTTCGAGCCGGTCCGCCGCACTGGTTCGGTTCTGACACGGTCAGGAACGTGATTACTTGATCTCGACCGCCGCACCCGCCTCTTCGAGGTCCTTCTTCATCTTTTCGGCATCCGCCTTGGAAACCCCCTCCTTGATGGTGGCGGGAGCGCCCTCCACCGTATCCTTTGCCTCCTTGAGCCCGAGTCCCGTGATCGTGCGGACCGCCTTGATCACTGCGACCTTGTTTGCGCCGAAACTCTTGAGCACAAGGTCGAACTCGGTCTTTTCTTCGACCGCTGCGGCGGCGCCAGCGCCGCCGGCCGCGGGTGCCGCGGCCACCGCCGCGGCGGCGGAAACGCCGAATTTCTCCTCCATGGCCGAGATGAGATCAACGACCTCCATCACCGTCATGTTGGAAATGGTTTCCAGAATCTCTTCCTTCTTGACTGCCATCATGGTCTCCCGATTAACTGATTAAAAACAATGTGAATGCGGACCGGGCGCGCCTGCGCTCAGGCCGTTTGCTTCTGATCGCGGACTGCTGCCAAGGTACGCACCAGCTTCGCGTGCGGCTCGGTCAAGGTGCGCACGAGCTTCGAAATCGGTGCCTTGAGCATGCCGGCGAACCGCGAAAGCGCTTCGTGATGCGTCGGCAGGCTCGCGAGACGTTCGAGATCGCCGGCCGGCAACAGCGCACCGCCAATGGCGAGCGCAGTCACGGCAAGCTGCTCGTTGTCCTTCACGAACTCCCGCAAGATGCGCGCGGCCGCGCCCGGCTCTTCGCGCGAGAAGGCGAGCACCAACGGTCCATTGAGCGCCGGTTTCAAACATTCGAAACCGGTGCCCTCCACGGCCCGGCGCGCGAGAGTGTTTTTCACGACCTTCACGTACACGTTCGAGGCACGAGCCTGCTTTCGCAGGGCATCCATCTGCTCAACCGTGAGGCCGCGATACTCCGCACTTACGCAGGACGAAGCCTGTTCGGCGACGGCTTTGACCTCTGCTACCAACGCCTTTTTTTCCTCCAATCGCAGCGGCATAGCTACCTCCAACCTGGGTTTGGGTCTCCAGCCGGATCCGAACACCGGAACCGGTGACGACGCCCTCGCCAAGCATGTTGACTCGGGAGTCGTCTGCACAGGTCATTAAGCCGCTCGCGCGGCACCTGCGGTCTTCGACGGGCCGGCTTACGCCGGTCTGCACAGACCTGTTGAAAAACTCCGCGCTTTTTCAGCAGCTTGTGCGATGGCAGCCCGTGCTGCCGTTTCGATCGCGCCTCAAAGCGAGGCGTGGTCAATCATGAGGCCCGGTCCCATCGTGGTCGAAACCGTCACCTTCTTCAAATAAACGCCCTTGGACGCCGCCGGCTTCGCCTTGTTCAGATCGGCGATCAGCACGGCCAGATTTTCCTTAAGCGCATCGATCGGGAAATCCACACTCCCGATGCGACACTGCACAATGCCCGCCTTGTCGGTGCGGTAACGTACCTGCCCCGACTTGGCCTGAGTAACCGCCTTCTCGACGTCGGTCGTGACCGTGCCCACCTTGGGGTTCGGCATCAACCCACGCGGACCCAGCACCGGACCGAGCTGGCCGACGACACGCATCGCGTCCGGCGTTGCAATCACTACGTCGAAATTCATCTCGCCCGCCTTCACGCGTTCGGCGAGGTCTTCGAAGCCAACCACATCGGCTCCCGCAGCGCTCGCAATCTCGGCATTCTTGCCCTGTGCGAACACCGCGACACGCACCTGGCGTCCGGTGCCGTGCGGCAACACCGAGGCGCCGCGTACGACCTGCTCGGACTTGCGTGGATCTACGCCGAGATTGACGGCTACCTCCACCGCCTCGACAAACTTGAGCCGCGGCAATGATTTGAGGATTTCAAAAGCCTCGATAGGTGGGTAAACCTGCCCCGGCGCAAGTTCCCCCGCGATCGTCTTGCGGCGCTTGGTCATTGCGGTCATGTTCAGACGCCCTCCACCTCAATGCCCATGCTGCGCGCACTGCCCGCAATCGTACGCACCGCCGCCGCGAGGTCGGCCGCGGTGATATCGGGCTCCTTGGTGCGAGCAATCTCCTCAAGCTGGGCTCGGGAAATCCGTCCCACCTTGTTCTTGTTGGGCTCGGCGCTGCCCTTTTCAACCCCGGCCGCCTTGCGGATCAGTACCGAGGCCGGTGGCGTCTTGGTAATAAAGGTAAAACTGCGGTCAGTATAGACTGTAATCACAACCGGCAGTGGTAGACCCTGTTCCGTGCCCTGGGTCGAGGCGTTGAACGCCTTGCAGAACTCCATGATGTTCACACCGTGCTGGCCCAGCGCCGGACCTACCGGAGGGCTCGGATTAGCTTGACCGGCAGGCACCTGCAGCTTGATGTAAGTCTGAATCTTTTTCGCCATGGTTCACCTCTGTATCGTGGGTAATAACGCCACCACTCTCATAGCGGCTCCCCGTTGTACTGCTGCGGGCCATCCCGCCTTTTCCCGATTCCCGAGCTCGGCCCCTAAGCCTTTTCGACCTGGTTGAACCCGAGTTCCACCGGCGTAGAGCGGCCGAAAATCAACACCGCTACGTGCAGCCGGCTCTTGTCGTAATTCACTTCTTCGATCACGCCGCTGAAATCGTTGAACGGCCCTTCGGTCACCCGCACCATTTCGCCAGGCTCAAACAACACCTTCGGACGCGGTTTTTCGGCGCCCTCGCGCATGCGCTCCATCACTGCCTCGGCCTCGCGGGCCGGGATCGGCGCCGGATGATCACTGGTGCCGCCGACGAAGCCCATCACCTTCGGCACGCTTTTGACCAAATGCCAGGTCTCGTCGTTCATTTCCATCTCGACCAGCACGTAGCCCGGGAAAAACTTGCGCTCACTCTTGCGACGGCGCCCTTCCTTCATTTCTACCACTTCCTCGGTAGGCACGAGGATTTCACCAAAGCTCCCGTGCATCGGGCTGTTCGCGATGCGATCCGCAAGCGCGCGCTTCACCTGCTGCTCAAAGCCACTGTAAGCGTGCACGACATACCAGTTCAAAACCATCGCTTTTCCCTGCCGTCACTGGCTGCCGGTGAGACGGCCAAGGCCCGTCTGCACAATGAGATCAATCACCCACATGAACAATCCCGCGACCACCACAAGCATGATGACCGCAACGGTCGCCTGAATGGTCTGTGCCCGATTCGGCCAGACCATGCGTTGAACCTCAGTCCGTGCGCTCATGAGATAGTGCCAGGCGCTTGCGCCGATACTACTCAAACGGGCACTCGTCACAGCCAAGGCAAGCGCCACCAGCAGCACCAGCAGGCGGATCGCCGCCGGAACTTGGTATACCACGCCGCCGTATACCAACGGATGGCTGCCGTAGTAATAAAACTGGCCGGCACCAAAGATAATCAACAACACCGCGATGCCGAGTTTCACGACGTCGAGCGGATTTGCATGGGTCTTGATGTCGGGTTTGATATCGGTCATCTGTCGTCTGCTCTACAGCTCCGTGCGAATGCATGGCAGGCCAGGAGGGACTCGAACCCCCAACCTGCGGTTTTGGAGACCGCTGCTCTACCAATTGAGCTACTGGCCTGTGCTCGTTTCATAAGGGCGTCGCGGCCGGTCGTCGACCGCAGCTTGCGCCTCACTTGCCTACTTAATCACCTTGGCGACCACGCCGGCGCCCACCGTGCGCCCACCCTCGCGGATCGCAAACCGTACCCCCTCCTCCATCGCGATCGGATTGATCAGCGAGACCTTCATCT
>JBOIBN010000067.1:0-10740 GCA_050739575.1 Gammaproteobacteria bacterium | reverse complement strand
CTCCAGCGCGGCGCTTCGCCGCCGCAGGCTTCGCAAACGTAAAGCGTGCGGGCTTTAGCCATCAGGCCGCCGCGTGCGCAGGCCGTTCCGCTTCGGCATACGTCCGCGGCACACGCCGCGTCACGCTGCATACGAGTTCGTAGGGCGTGGTGCCGGCGATCTTCGCGACCTGCTCGACCGGCAGGCCTTCGCCCCACAGCGTGACCGCGTCGCCCGGCCGTGCATCCGGCACCTGGGTCAGATCAACCGCGAGTAGATCCATTGAAACACGTCCGGCGAGCGGAGCACGGCGGCCGCGAACCAGAACGACGCCCGAATGTTCGGCGCGCCACGGGTAACCGTCGCCATAGCCGGCGCTCACGATCCCGATGCGGCTCGGCCGCGGCGCGCGCCAGTCACCGCCGTAGCCGACGGCCTCGCCTGCGGCAACTTCCTGCAACGCCAGCAGCCGGCTGATCAACGTCATCGCCGGACGCAGCCCGAGCGTTGCCGCGCCGCGGCCGGGAAATGGCGACACGCCGTAGAGCGCGAGTCCCGGCCGGACCCAGTCGAAATGCGTCGTCGGATGCGCGAGCACGCCGGCGCTGTTGGCGAGGCTCGCCGGTCCCGGAAACAACTGGCGCAGGTGCGCGAACGCTTCGAGTTGATGCGCAGTTTCTTCGCGTGCCGGTTCGTCGGCGCAGGCGAGATGGCTCATCAACACGGGTTCGGGTATTTTTAACGCGCTCAGTTGCGTGCGCACCGATTCGGCCGCTTCCGTCGGAAAACCGAGCCGGTGCATGCCGGTGTCGAACTTGATCCAGAGCCGCGTCAATCCCTGAACGCCGTCGCGCTCCAGCATTTCGAGTTGCCACTTGGCATGCACGACGAGATCGAGTTTCGCGTGGCGGGCCGCGTCGAGTTCCCCGCCGTCCATCGCACCTTCCAGCACCACGATGTCCGTATCCACACCCACGTCGCGCAACGCGAGCGCTTCGTCAACGGAGGTAACGCCGAAACCGTCCGCTGCAGCGAGCGCATGGGCCGCTTTGGCGACGCCGTGGCCATAGGCATCCGCCTTGACCACGGCCAGGATGCGGCTTCCCGGCGCGGTCTTGCGCACGAGTGCAAAATTATGTGCGAGCGCCGTTGCGTCTATCGCGGCGGCAACGCGCACTAGCGGAAGTTCTCGGGGAGCGCCGACTCCGGAATGTAGTTCTCGAAGCGCGTATGGCGTTCGAGGAACGCGACCTTGACGGTGCCGGTCGGGCCGTTGCGCTGCTTGACGATATGGATTTCGGCGAGTCCCTTCTCCGGACTGTTTTCGTTGTAGTACTCGTCGCGATA
This sequence comes from Gammaproteobacteria bacterium, assembly GCA_050739575.1. Lineage (GTDB taxonomy): Bacteria > Pseudomonadota > Gammaproteobacteria > JAKDMP01 > JAKDMP01 > JBOIBN01. Next base: position 9,414 of record JBOIBN010000067.1, on the reverse strand, counting down.
AAGCATCATCACGACGTCGGCGTCCTGCTCTATCGAATTGTGAACGATGATGTCGTTCGCCACAAAATTATGCGTTTCGGGCACGGTGAGATCGTAAACCGGCTCGACGCCGTCTTCTTCGATGCCGACGATGCTGTCCCAGTAAACATCGCTTTCGGCAAGGCTCTTCAGTTCTTCGCTCGATACGGCGGCGGCCAATCGCTCGGCGCGCTCCCGACTGACGTTCTGGCTGAAAATCGTCATGCCGCTATAGGACATCGCAAGATCACGGTGCAATTGCCTGTGGGTGATGCCGAAACGTGCCATGGCGGGTTTCACGAAGAGTTCCCATATTTCGGCCGGAATCACGTCCCGGTTGGTGTTGGCTACAAGCTGTTCATTATGTGTCCGCATCTCGTCGAGACTGGCCTGACGGTAACTGCCGACCGCTCCCACCACATCGGCAAACCTCATTACGTCGTCGCGCCCGCTTACGATCACGTGAAACTGATCGCGACCTTTGTCTGCCTGCGATACACGGCTCAATCTTGCATTGATCCCCAGTCTCAGCAACAGCGCCTGCACGTCCTGAGCCAGGCGTTCGCTGCTCGTCGCATAATAGACGGCGCTGCGGGGAGACCGGGGAGACTTACTGGCGACCATGCGAATACAGCCGTCGGTAGCCCAAAGATGACGCATTAAACAGGCGATTTGCTCCGCGGGTTGCGTAAACACCGCCTTTGGAACAAATTTCTCGTACGATCGAAGCCCCCATACACCCAATTCATCCAGCCATTCGCTGACGGCGTTTCTTACTCCGTGCGTATGGTGCCGGGTGGAACGCAGGTAGACCTGGTACCAACTGCGCTCCGGTTTGATGCAAGGTGCAATGTCCGCGCCGAAAAGTTGTACGGAAAATTTCGCGACCAGTTCCGCCAGATCGTGCTCCCTCGTGGTGTATTGCAGGGAGTGTCGAGGCAAGGTACAGCCATCCCCCAGCAGATGGCCCAGGAGCGCGAGTTCGGTGTCGCTCATACTGCGTGTCGCAGCCGCGGGCAACTTTCGGGGTAAGGCAATATGGCTGCCGATACCGATGTGGTCCAGCCTTTCCCAACCACGAATCGTCAGAAACTTGTGATTGCCGGTGGCCCGTATGGTACGTCCCAGACGCGTCTTCAGTTTGTAAACGGATTTGACTCCCGTAGCGAATGCCCGTGACACGGTCGCGGCTGTCAATTGTAAGGTCGCCGGGTCCAGGGTCCAGACCTTGAATGGACGGGAGAATCCGGCCAACTCGTCGATACGTCTGCGTTCGCCGCTATCGGCCAGCGTAACCAGAGCATCTCCCGTCAGGCATCCACTTTCGCGAAGGTCGCTCATCACCGGCCGCTTGTTGGGACGCTGCTCGACGCCGCGATTGAGCTGCGACAACGCAACGATCGGCAAAGCGAGTTCCTTGGCGAGTGCCTTCAGGGTGCGGGAAATTTCGGAAATCTCCGTCGCCCGGTTCTCGCGTGTGCCCGGCACCTGCATGAGCTGCAGATAATCGATGACGATCAGCGACAGGTTGCCGGCGTCGCGCTTGAGGCGGCGTGCGCGGGCGCGAAGCTCGGTCGGCGAAAGTGCCCCGGAGTCGTCTACGTAGATCGGCGCATCGCTCAACAGTTCGATCACGGAGGTGACGCGCGGCCATTCGAAATCTTCCAGCCGCCCGGTGCGCAGCCGGCTCTGGTCAATGCGCCCGAGCGAGGAAACGAGACGCATGGTGAGCTGCACGGCGGGCATTTCCAGACTGAAGATCGCCGTTGCGCGCCGCTCGCTGATGGCAACATTCTCCGCAATGTTCATCGCCAGGGAGGTTTTCCCCATTGACGGCCTGCCGGCAATGACGATCAGTTCGCCCGGCTGCAGGCCCGCCGTGTATTCGTCGAGATCGGTAATGCCGGTGGGAAGCCCTGTGATGTGGCTTTTCGAGTTTTGCAGCTCATGAAGACGATCAACGGTGTCCTTGAGCAGCAGGTTGATCGGGCGAAAGCCCTGACCGCGACGGCTGCCGCGATCGGCAATCTCGAACACCAGTTTTTCGGCCGCATCAACAATTTCCGCAAGTTCGCGGCCCTCGGTCGCAAACGCCGAACCGGCGATATCGCCGCCGGCGCGAATCAGTTCGCGCAGCATTCCCCGCTCGGTGACGATGTCGGCATAGGCGCGCACGTTCACCGCCGAGGGCGTGTCGCGCGTCAGGCCTATGAGATAACTCATGCCGCCGGCCGCTTCCAGCTCTCCACGCGCCTTGAGCCAGTCGCTGACCGTGACGACATCGAAAGGCGCCGCGCGCTCGGCGTGATCGTCGAGGGCGGCAAAAATCAACTGATGATCGCGGCGATAAAAATCCTCGGCCCGCAATCGGTCGCCGATCTGCTCCCAAGTGGAATTGTCGAGCATGAGCCCGCCCAGCACCGCACGTTCCGCCTCGACGGAATGCGGCGGCACCTTGAGCCGCTCGACCGCGCGATCTTCCTCTTGCGCCGGCGCGGCCATCGCGTGCTCTCGCCTCCCGTCCTATTCCTCGGCGACAACCGCGAAGGTCACGGTTGCATTCACGTCGGTATGCAGGTGCAGGACGATCTCCGATTCACCCAGTTCATGAATCGGCCCCGACACCGGCATGCGCACTTCGCGCCGCTCGATCTCGTGACCCGCCGCGGCGATCGCATCCACGATGTCCGCGGTACCGACCGAACCGAAGAGCTTGCCCTCAGCCCCGGCGCGAGCGCGAATTTCGAAGCGTTGGCCGTCAAGCGTCGTCTTGCGCGCATGGGCGCGCGTCAGGGTATCGGTGGCCTGCAACTCGAGTTCGGCCCGCCGCCCTTCGAATTCGGCCAGGTTCTTGGCAGTTACCGGTATCGCCAATCCCTTCGGAATCAGGTAATTACGACCATAACCCGAATGGATTTTTACCTTGTCGCCAAGGTTGCCCAAGTTGTCTATTTTGCTTAACAGGATGACTTCCATGCTTTCCTCGCTTCGAGTACCAGATTAGGTTGCCGGCGGCGGTGCCCGCAGGCGTCTGAAATCGAACCAATTGTCCACCAGTCCGGCGCCCGATACCAGTCCGACCAGAATCAGCGGCAACAGGGCGACGAGTACGTAGAACACCACCAGTCCGGCGCGCGGCCAATGCCGCGCATGAAAAAACGAATGAATGACCGCGAAGCCCTGAAACGCAAACATCACCAGCATCACGATCGCCAGATTCTTCAGCAGCAGCCCGGGACTGATCAAGCGCCCCACCAACACCAGCGAACCGAGCACGGTCACGACGCGTCCGAGGTTCAGCCGGCGAAATTCCTCGCCAAAGGCGCCCGGGTGCAGCAGTCGTGCCTGGAGGTAGCGCGCGAACAAGACCATGGCCCCCGCCGCCAGCATGAGGCCCGCCGCGCTCATACCCGGCATCAGCTGGGCCTCGGCCACCAACGTCGCGTTCCACTGTTCCGCGCTCAAGCCTTTCCAGTCTTTCAACGGCGCCAGGGCGTGCGCAAGCAATTGATGCCAGACATCCAGCGGGTGAGCGATCAGTGTCAATTGCGCGATCACGGCTACGCAACCCACCAGCGCCCCGATCGTCACCATCACGGCCAGCGAACGACTCGACCGCAGGGCCACAGCGAGCAGGAAAGCCGGCAGCCAGATTATGACGAGCGGGCCGCCGAACGGCTGAAGAAGCATCGTCAGCGGATTCGAACCCGACGCCCAGCCCAGCACCACAAATCCGGCAAGGGCGGTCAAACCGACCACGGTTGCCACGAGGTATCCGCGCCAGAGCACGACGAGTGCGAGCAGTGCGCCGCTCAGAAGGTCGATTACCGGAAGCACCCCCAGACCCAATACCAGCGCCGCACTCAGCGGCGGCGTGCGGGCGATGCGCGTGACAAAGCGATCGAAGGTGGTCATCGGCTCCGGCGTTCTGAGGTCCGGTCCGCCGCGTCAGTGCCGATCCGTGTAAGGCAGCAGGGCCAAGAAGCGCGCACGCTTGATCGCAAGGGCCAGTTGACGCTGGTAGTACGAACGGGTTCCCGTGATGCGGCTGGGCACGATCTTGCCGGTTTCGCCGAGGTACTGACGCAGGGTATCGAGATCCTTGTAATCAATGTCCTCCACACCTTCGGCCGTAAAGCGGCAGAATTTGCGACCTCTGCGAAACCGCGCTGCGGTTCTTTCTTCCATGCTCATTCCTCCTTGCTCGATTCGTCATCGTCGTCGTCGTCGCCCTCGTCCTCGTCCTCGTCCTCGGACTCGTCCTCGGACTCGAAGCCGTCAAAATCCTTGAAATCCTCGTCGCCTTCGCCGGCCGCATCTTTATCGCCGTAAACATCTTCTCCATCCGCACCATCCCCGGCGGATTCGGCAGCCTCGCGCTCGGCGCGCATCTGGACAGCGCGCTCCTCGGCAAGAGCGCGGGAATGCTTCTCGGCATCTTCCCGTTCCCGCTCCTTGACCAGCGGTGAAGGCTCGGTATAGGAACGCTCGCGGCGCACGACCAGGTGGCGCAGCACGGCATCGTTGAATTTGAAGGCTTCCAGTAATTCGTCGAGCGGCTTCTGATCGCACTCGATGTTCATCAGCACGTAGTGTGCCTTGTGGAGTTTCTCGATCGGATAGGCGAGCTGGCGGCGGCCCCAGTCTTCGAGCCGATGAACCGTACCGCCCGCGCCTTCGATGAGGCTCTTGTAGCGGCCCATGGTGCCGGACACCTGCTCACTCTGATCCGGATGGACCAGAAAGACAACTTCGTAATGACGCATTGTGGCTCCCTGCGGTTATAAAGCCTCCCGTTGCGTGACGGTGAGGCAAGGAGGAAAAACAAGCGGTAAATTATCCCGGTTTCTCGGGCTCAGTGCAAGTTTCAGCGTGAATGCGTCGCCCGTCGTTCGGCGAGCCGCGCCACCAGTGCCCGCATCGCGGCTTGGGTTTCAGCGCCGAACCAGACCTCGTTCATCCCGGCGTAGGTGGAACCGTCCAGGCCATCGAACAGCGCCATGAGATCCGCCCGTGCCAGCGCGCGCGTCCCCGCCAGCGCCGCGGCAGGCAGCGCCGCCAGTGTCATCGCCCGCTCCACCGCCCGGGCCACGACCTGATCCACGGGCGCCACGGCATCCACCAATCCGACCGCGAGCGCTTCCTCCGGCGTAATCAGCCCGGCGGAGACCGCAAGCTGCTCGGCCGCATGAGCGCCGAGCAGACGCCTGAACGCGCCGAATACCAACGACGGCATCGGCAGACCCACCTGCACTTCGTTGAGTCCCAGTTTGAAGTCGCCCACCGCGGCGATGCGGTAATCCGCAAACAGTGCGAGCACGGTACCGCCGGCGGGACAATGCCCGGTAATCGCCATGCCCACCGAAACGGGACTGCGTGCAAGCGCGCGCAGTACGCCAAAAAAAGTCCGCCAGAAATCGTCCATCGCGGCCCGATCCAGCGTGAGAAGCAAGGGCACGTCGAGGCCTGCTGAAAACATTCCCGGCTGGCCCGCAATGACGATCGCGCGGGCGCGATCCTGAACGGCAGCGCCGAGCGCATCCGCCAGCGCACCAAGAAGTTCGGGCGACAGCGCGTTCGCCGGCGGACGGTTCAGCGTAAGCAGAACGATGCCGGCCGCGGGTTCACTGCGTTCGATCATGACCTTGACTCGTTGTTGGAAGCGAGAAGCACGACGGCGAGCGCGGCGATGCCTTCGCCGCGACCGAGAAAACCCATTTTTTCCATGGTAGTACCCTTGACGTTGACGGCGGATTCATCCACGCCGAGAACACTCGCGATCGCCGCGCGCATCGCCGGCACGTGGGGTGCGACCTTCGGCCGTTCGGCAAGCACAGTGCAATCGGCATTGACCACGCGCCAACCGCGTTCGCGCACCCGCCGCATTACGTCGGCGAGCAATCCGCGGCTGTCGGCGCCGGCCCAGTGCGGATCGGTATCGGGGAAAAGACCGCCAATGTCACCGAGGGCCGCCGCTCCGAGCAAGGCATCGGCAAGCGCATGCAGTACGACGTCGCCGTCGGAATGCGCGATTACGCCGCGCTCGTGGGCAATCCGAACGCCGCCGAGCATCAGATGGTCGCCGTCGCCGAAGCGGTGCGTGTCGAAGCCTTGGCCGATACGCACGCTCACAGCACAACCGCCAGCCAGTTCACGAAACGCATCAGCGGATTAAGCTGGAACACGCCGGCGAGAATCGCGGTCACGGTGATCACGGCGATTACGATGAAGGGCCACAGAGAAACATGATCTCTCGAATAATGCCGATACCCCGCAACGTTGTCGCGTTCGTCACGCATCTGCCTTCATCGGCCGCCTGCAAAGAGTGCAGCCATTTTACCCGCGCTTGGCCTTCCCGCGTCGAAACCCGTAAAATAACGCCTTGCGCAAACGGCTTTTATACCGTGGCGGCAGCGCCTGAACTTCTGCCGCTGCGCGCCCCGCTTTTCACCGACGGAGACCTGTCATGCCCGCCGATACGGCCAAGATTCTCAAAGCCCTCGATCTGGAGGCCGTGAACCCTGGCGTGTGGAGTCCCACACTCGGCTGGGGCGGCAAGGGCGAGACATTCGCCTCGCTCAATCCGGCGATTGGCAAGCCGATCGCGGAAATCCGCGGCGCTTCCGCCGAAGAATACGACCAGGTCATGCGCGATGCCGAAGACGCTTTCCGCGCCTGGCGCGAGGTACCGGCGCCGCAGCGCGGCGAGGCCGTGCGCCTGATCGGCGAGGCGCTACGTGAAAACAAGGATGCGCTCGGCAGCCTGGTGTCGCTGGAAATGGGCAAGATCAAGCCCGAAGGCGACGGCGAAGTGCAGGAAATGATAGACATCGCCGACCTCGCGCTCGGCCAGTCGCGCATGCTCTACGGCAAGACCATGCACTCCGAGCGCCCGGGCCACCGTATGTACGAACAATGGCAGCCCTACGGCGTCGTCGGCGTTGCAACGGCGTTCAACTTTCCGGTCGCCGTGTGGGCCTGGAACGCGATGCTCTCCACCATCTGCGGCAACGCAACGGTATGGAAACCTTCGCCCAAGGGTGCGCTGTGCGCGATCGCCGTGCAGAAACTTGTCAACCGCACACTCGAAGCGCACGACTTCCCGCCCGTCCTGTCCTTTTTCACCGAGGGCGGCAACGAACTCGCGCAGAAGTTCTATGCCGATCCGCGCACGCGGCTGCTTTCCTTCACCGGCTCCTGCCGCATCGGCAAGCTCGCGGGCGAAATCGTTGCCAAACGCGTGGGCCGCACGCTGCTCGAACTCGGCGGCAACAACGCAATCGTCGTGGACGAAACTGCAGACCTCAAACTCGCCGTGCCGGGCATCGTTTTCGGCGCGGTCGGCACCGCCGGCCAGCGCTGCACCTCGACGCGGCGCCTGATCGTGCACGAATCCATCGTGGACGACCTCACGGCGAAGCTTGTGAACGCCTACAAGCAGGTGAAGATCGGCGACCCGCTCGACGCCGGCGTGCTGATGGGTCCGCTCTGCGACGAAAACGCCGTCAAGCGCTACAGCGCGGCGATTGCGCAGGCGCGCAAGGAAGGCGGCGACGTGCTCTGCGGCGACAAGCGGCTCGACGGCCCCGGCTACTTCGTCGAACCGACCATTATCCGCATGAAAAAGCAAAGCGAGATCGTGACAGAGGAAGCCTTTGCACCGATTCTCTACGTGCTGTCCTACAAGGATCTCGACGAAGCGATCGAAATGCACAACGGCGTGACGCAAGGATTGTCGTCCGCGATCTTCACAATGAACTTACGCAACGCCGAGCGTTTCCTCTCCGCGATCGGCAGCGATTGCGGCATCGCCAACGTCAACATCGGCACCTCGGGCGCCGAAATCGGCGGCGCCTTCGGCGGCGAAAAGGAAACCGGCGGCGGTCGCGAATCCGGCTCCGACTCCTGGAAGCAATACATGCGCCGACAAACCAACACCATCAACTGGTCCAGCGAACTGCCGCTAGCCCAAGGCATCAAATTCGACTTGGGCTAACGCTTGTGTTGGAGCGGTCGTCCCGACCGCGATCCGACTGGAGTATCAAGCGCAATGTGGGCAATAATGACCATCGCCCTTTTAGTCACAGATAACCCCTGAATGGGCTAGGGCCATTATTGCTCGATCTTGAAGTCAAACGCAGATATCCCGGTGAGTTTGCTAACGACTTGAGCACATCGTCAGGACTCGTCCGATTCTGATGTGAATTCGATTCGAAGAGGCAGATCCGACATGGCGTAGTGAACAAATTGCTGGCCAAGTTCTGTAAGCTCATATCCTTCAACCTCACCGAATGCTGAAATTGGGGGTTTAGGACCGCTACCCTTCGGGCGATGTTGAACAGGCTTGGGTCTGAAATTGCCATAGTAATCCACTTCTCGATGCTGGCCGATTATGCTCCCAGTGCTTAGATCACGGATTAAAAGTTTGTACAAATCGGCATCGGCCGAATCCTCCCGAACCAACCCTTTCCCAATTTTCTTCCAGATTTCACCTCGGGTAATTCCTTCGCTGTTATAGATAGTGCCGATTACTTGAAAATGCAACTCTGAATACTGGTTAATCCAGCCAATATACATGCGAATAACATCATCACTCGAAACTCTTGTTGCGGCTGCGTTCGCAAGAATGTTACGGATATAAACCCGTTTATCATCACTTTCTGCACCAGACCACTCTCGAAAAGTTTTCTTAACGAGAGACTGATATTCTTTACTCTCTACCCTCTGCGCTATCGCTTCATCCTGAAGGTCTAGGCGCGCTATTATTTCGATAATGGTCTCTGCTTTTTCATTAATTTCGTCGCGCAACATTTGCACCCAGTACTCAAAGAACCGATTAATCTTCTCTTGCTCACCTTCGGACCACGCACCAGCTATTGCTGACAACACGCCTCCTGCGAATGGAACTGCCCCACCAACTACCTGAAGCGCACCTCTAGAGATTTTTGCGGACTTTTTGCCCTCGGGAAGCCTTGTTGATTCTTGATCGTCCGTTTCGTCACTCATGGATGATCCCTTTTACCCTTGTGCCCAGGTTCAACCACGGCTTTTTTGAAAATGAGAGGTTAGTGTCATTTTAGTATGCTAAAGGAGGCTCTGGCGCCCTATTTGCAGAAGCGGTTTGTTAAGGCGTAATTTGCTTGTTGCGCTGCGCATCGGCCTTCCCCTCAACAGCTTTTACCCTTGCGTCCGATTCATAAAGAACTACGTGGATTTGCTCTCCTGTGTTCGACGCAACATATGGGGCTGCACCGGCCATCAAAATTGGGAACACTCTGAACTAGCCCCGATTCTACGGACAGATGGTTAAGAGACAGTAGCATGTTGAGCCTCGTACTGCACCGGACTGATATAGCCAAGGGTCTGATGCGAACGCTTGCGGTTGTAGAACAACTC
>JBOIBN010000066.1:0-11254 GCA_050739575.1 Gammaproteobacteria bacterium | reverse complement strand
CCGGGGGCGATCTATGTGATGGATCGGGCCTATCTCGATTTCGCGCGCTTGTACCGCTTCCACTGCGAGGGAGCGTTCTTCCTCATGCGCACGAAAAAACACCTGCGCGTGCGCCGACGCTACTCCCGCCCCATCGCCGATCGCAGCCTCATCGGGTGCGATCAGACGGTCGTGCTTGAGCGCGCGGTGGCGCGCGCCTCCTATCCCGCCCCGCTGCGCCGCGTGCGGGTGCGCGAGCCCGACAGCGCTCAGTCCATCGTCCTGCTGACCAACCACTTCGCGTTGCCAGCCACCACGATCGGTGCGCTGTATCATCATCGCTGGCAGATCGAAATCTTCTTCAAGTGGATCAAGCGGCATCCGCGCATCAAGGCGTTCTTCGGCACCTCGCCCAACGCGGTTAAGACCCAAGTGTGGATCGCCGTGGCGGTCTACGTGCTGATCGCCATCGTGCGCAAGCGTCTTCACCTGGGGACCTCGCTGTACGAACTTCTACAGATTCTGAGCGTGACGTTATTCGAGCAAACCCCGTTGGAATGCGCCCTGCGTCAGCAGGCTCTACACGAATCCGGCGGCGAACACGCTAAGCAGTTGATTTTATTCCCCGATTAACCGGACACTACTGGGACGAGCAAAGAAAAGATACCCGGGTGCGGGGCGGAGCGCCCGTCTCCGAAACTATCGCGCTGCGAAGCTGCGCTCTTATGACGGTGGAATTTATTAGTCGGGGAGCAGCTCGCGGACGCGCCGGCTCGCTTCGGCCATGTCGGCGCGGCCGGCGAGCCGCGCCTTGAGAAGCCCCATGACCTTTCCCATGTCGCGGCGGCTGGTGGCGCCGGCTTCGCGGATGATGCTGCGGATTTCGGCGTCGAGTGCTTCGGAACCAACCGGTTCGGGCAGATAGCTTCCGAGCAGCTTCGCCTCGGCTTCCTCGCTCGTGGCGCTTGCTTCGCGCCCGGCGGCGCGGTATTGCTCGGCGGCTTCGTGTCGTTGCTTGATGAGCCGTTCGATTATGCCCAGAGCTTCCGTTTCGGCCAGTCCCTCGCGATGGCCGCTATCTATTTCGCGTTGCTTGACGGCAGCGAGTGCGAGACGAAGCGTGCTGACTCCCGCGAGATCGCGGGCCTTGAGCGCCGCTTTCATATCGGCTTCCAGACGGGCTTTCAGTTCCATGGGAGGATCATCGATCGGAACGCCTGCGAGCAGCGGATCAGGCGCATTTAGTATGGGCTCTTTTAATAGAGGCGCTGACGGCGCGAGTGCTCACGTGAAATTTTCTTGGCGTGGCGCTTGACGGCTGCGGCGCGTTTGCGCTTGCGCTCCTGCGTCGGCTTTTCGTAAAACTCGCGCCGGCGCAACTCGGTCAGGACGCCGGCTTTTTCGCAGGCGCGCTTGAAGCGGCGGAGTGCTATGTCGAATTGTTCGTGATCGCGTACGCGGACGGAAGGCATAGGGGACGTTTGTATCCAAGGAGTTAATCCTCTATTTTAGGGCGCAAGCGGCGTGTGCGCAAGCTTTTCTTCCGGCCAAGCAACGCCGAGAAGGCGCTCCAGAGGTTCCGCGAGCCGATCGTGATCGGACGCGACGAGCGTCGCGTGGCCGAGTTTGCGTCCCGGCCGCGGGCTCTTGCCGTAGGCGTGCAGGTGCAGGCTAGGGATCGAAAGCAGGGCGTCTGTCGCCGGCATTTCGCCGATCAGGTTGACCATCGCCGCGGCGCCCTGCGCCGTGGTGAGGCCGAGCGGGAGATCGAGGATCGCGCGCACGTGGTTCTCGAACTGGCTGGTGATCGCGCCTTCGATCGTCCAGTGTCCGGAATTGTGCACCCGCGGCGCCATTTCGTTCGCGAGCAGTTGACCGCCGTAGACGAAAAACTCGACCGCGAGCACGCCTAGGTAATCGAAATGCGCGAGCAGACGTTCGACGTAATCGCGTGCGACGCCGGCCAGCGCGGCGTTTCCGCCGGGCGCTCGCGTGAGGCGCAGGATGCCGTCGGCGTGGCGATTTTCGGCGAGCGGGTAGAACGCTGTCGCGCCGCCCGAACAGCGTACGCCCAGCATCGAGACCTCGCGTTCGAAGGGGACGAAGGCTTCGAGTACAAGTTCGTGTCCGCCGAGCGCTTCGAATGCCGGCACGGTGTCCTCGTGTTTGCGGATCAGCCGCTGCCCGCGCCCGTCGTAGCCCAGACGCCGGGTCTTCAGCATCGCAGGCAGGCCGAGTGCGCCGACCGCTTTTTGTAGTTCGGCCGCCGAGTCCACGCGACGCCAGGGCGCGACGGGAATGTCGAGCGCTTCGAATGCGCGTTTCTCGGCGAGCCGGTCTTGCGCGGCTTCCAGCGCGGCGAGCGGCGGGCGACAGAGCGATTCGACTCCAGCTTCTCGCATCGCCTGCGCCGGCACATTCTCGACGTCGAAGGTGAGTACGTCCACCCGCCGGGCCAATTCAGCGATTTTTGCCGGATCGTCGAAACCGCCGACCACCATGTCGCCGACCTGCGCAGCGGGTGCGTCCGGGCTGCGGTCGAGGAAACTGAAGCGGGCGCCTAGCGGGTAGCCGGCGAGCGCGAGCATGCGCCCGAGTTGGCCCGCGCCCAGCACGCCGACTCTCATTGCGGCGCGCGCGGGTCCGGGTCGGCGAGCACGGCCTCCGTCTGCTCGCTCCGGTAGTCCGCGAGGCGTTTAGTTAGGGTTTCATCGCCGAGTGCCAGAATCGCGGCAGCGAACAGCGCCGCGTTGGCCGCGCCGGCAGTGCCGATGGCGAAGGTTGCAACCGGCACGCCCTTGGGCATCTGCACGATCGAGAGCAGTGAATCCAGACCCGAGAGCGCGCGTGATTTCACCGGCACGCCAAGCACCGGAAGCATGGTTTTCGCTGCCAGCATCCCGGGCAAATGCGCGGCGCCGCCGGCGCCCGCGATGATGGCCTTCAGTCCACGCCCGGCCGCCGTCGCTGCATAATCGAACAGGAGATCGGGCGTGCGGTGGGCGGAGACGACGCGCACTTCGTGCGGGATTTCGAGCCGCTCGAGTATCGTCGCGGCGGCCGCGAGCGTGTCCCAGTCCGAGCGCGAGCCCATCACGATCCCGACGCGTGCTGCGGCGCTCATCGCCCGGCCTCGTTGGCGACGGCTTGCGCGGCTTTGTCCGCCGCTTCGGAATCGCCGAGATAGCGGTGTGAGACCGCGTGCAGTTCATCATCCAGGGTGTAGACAAGCGGGATGCCGGTCGGGATGTTGAGGCGGGTGATTTCCTCCTCGGGAAGGTCGTCGAGATATTTGACCAGTGCCCGCAGACTGTTGCCGTGAGCGACGATCAGCACCCGCTCGCCGCGTTCGAGCGAGGGCCTGATCTCGCCCTCGTAATAGGGGATGAAACGCGCGACGGTGTCGGCGAGCGATTCGGTCGCGGGCAGTAGCGTGGGATCGAGGCTGCGATAGCGCGGATCGTGGCGCGGATGGCGCGAGTCGTTCGCGTCGAGCGCCGGCGGTCGGGTCGCATACCCGCGTCGCCATTCACGCACTTGGGCCTTGCCGTGCGCGCGGGTCATCTCGGCCTTGTCGAGTCCCTGGAGTGCGCCGTAGTGACGTTCGTTCAGGCGCCAGTCCTTCACGACTGGCAGCCACCGGCGATCCAATTCTTCGAGTACGAGCCACAGCGTGCGAATCGCGCGCGTGAGCACCGAGGTATAGCAGCGGTCGAAGTCGTAGCCGCCGTCTTTCAGCATCCGCCCGGAAGCCTTGGCTTCGGCGACGCCCTGTTCGGAAAGGCCCACGTCGGTCCAGCCGGTGAAGCGGTTTTCGAGATTCCAGGTGCTCTGGCCGTGACGGAGCAGTACGAGTTCCGGCATCGTCGCTGCCTCTCTCTAAAGCGGTATTTTAGCCCTCAAAAAACAGGCCTGCAGCCAGAACCTGTCTCGGAATACCCCACGAACCGCGTTGCGGCCCTGCGCCGCAACCCGAAGGGACGGGGCGGATTGCGCCCGCGGCTTTGCTGCTCATCGCTCATTTGGAACGACCAAACCGCGCTCCTCGCTTCGCATCGCAGACGCAATCCGCCGCGGTCGCGGCAGCGCGGCATTCTGAGATAGGTCCTAAAATGCTGCGTAATGACCGAATCCCAGTCCTTTTTCGACGCTGCACGCCTGCGCGAACATGCCGAGGCCGCGCTCGCTGCTGCCAAGCGTTGCGGTGCTACCGCCGCCGAAGTGATGGCCGCCGTGGACGACGGCCTCTCGGTCACGGTGCGCATGGGCGAAGTGGAAACCGTCGAACGCGCGCGCGACCGAAGCTTCGCCGTCACGCTCTATTTCGGCGCCCGCAAAGGCAGCGCGAGCACCTCGGATTTTGCTCCCGCTGCGATCGAGGAAACCGTGACCGCGGCGACGGAAAACGCCCGCTACACGGCCGAAGACCCCTGCGCGGGACTCGCACCCGCCGCACGCATGACGCGCGAATTTCCCGCTCTCGATTTGTGCCACCCCTGGGCCTTGAGTCTGGAGGCGGCGATCGCGTTGGCACAAGACTGCGAGGACGCGGCGCGTGCCGCAGATGCGCGCATCGTGAATTCCGAAGGCGCGACGGTCGAGACCGGGCACGGGCTCGTCGTCTATGCCAACACGCACGGCTTCGTCGGCGAGCGCGAGGGCACGCGCCACGATATGTCCTGCGTCGTCGTGGCCGCTGACGAGGCGGGCATGCAGCGCGACTATTGGTACGACTCGGCGCGTGCGTCCGAAGATCTGGACGCCGCCGCGTCCATCGGGCGCGAGGCCGCGCGTCGGGCGCTTGCGCGTCTCGGCGCCCGTTCGCTTGCCACCCGCAAGGCAGCCGTGCTCTTCGCGCCCGAGGTGGCGAGAAGCCTTGTCGGTCATCTGGTCGCCGCGGCCTCCGGCGGCGCGCAATACATGCAGGCGTCCTTTCTGCTCGACACGGCCGGCATGCGGATATTGCCCGAGTGGGTCTCGATCGTCGAGCGCCCGCATCTTGTGCGCGGTGCCGCCAGCCGCGCTTTCGACGACGAAGGCGTCGCGACCTCCGAGCGCGCGCTCATAGAACGCGGGGTGCTAACTGGCTACGTGCTCGGCAGCTACTCCGCACGTCGCCTCGGGCTCGAAACCACCGGTAACGCCGGCGGCGTCTCGAACCTCGTCGTCGAGCCGGGCGGTGAACGTCCGGACAAGCCGCTCGCTGCGCTCGGCACCGGCTTCTATGTCACCGAACTCATCGGCCAAGGTGTGAACACCGTCACCGGCGACTACTCGCGCGGCGCCGCCGGGTTCTGGGTCGAGAAGGGCGTAATCGTCCATCCGGTACAGGAAGTGACGATCGCCGGCAACCTGAAAGACATGCTCATCAACCTCGTTGCCGCCGGCGCCGACGTAGATCGTCGCGGGAGCATCCAGACCGGTTCGCTCCTCGTCAGGGAAATGACCCTCGCCGGCGAGTAAGTTGGCTGAGGCGTATGCTGGATTCGTATGAATTGTTGTGAGGGTCGTGTGCGTTGTGCGCGATGAAAGCGAAACCGAGTTCAAGACCGAACAGATCGAGCTGATAAGACGTCTGCTCAAAGTCTCGAAGGAACAAACGCAGCTTTCGGCAGAGCGTACCTACATGAACGCCGAACGTACCTTGTCGGTATGGGTGCGCACGGCGCTCGCGCTGATGGTGTTCGGGATCGCCATGGACCGCTTCGGCCTGCTCCTGCGTCGCGTGCCCGGCATCCAGCAGCATATCGGCCACTTCAATCCGAACCTGCTTTCGACCTGGGGCGGCGCGGCACTGGTCAGCTTCGGCATCATCATCGCGGTGACCACCGGCGTCCGTTTTGCGATCTATGTCGCCGCCTATCGCCGTAATCACGAGGTGCCCGTGCGTCACGGCCCTTTTCTGGGACCGTTTTTTGCCCTGTGCACGGCGCTCTTCGGCTTGGGATTACTGCTGCTGTTGTTGCTATTCACCGAGTGATATGCATTCACGCATGTTTTTAGGGGAATACCATGAAGCGCATGCGTATTCTTTTTGCCGCCGCGGCCGTGCTGGCCGTGACAGGCGACGCCTTTGCGGAGAAGCCGGCCATGACTCAGCATCCCATTGCCATCGTGATCCACGGCGGCGCGGGCACCATCACCCGCGGCGATATGACGCCGGATCAGGAAAAGGCGTATCGCGCCACGCTTAGCGAGGCGCTCAAGGCTGGCTACGCCGTACTGCAGAAGAATGGCCGCGCGATAGACGCCGTGCAGGCCGCGATCGAGGTGATGGAAGACTCGCCGTTGTTCAACGCCGGGCGCGGCGCAGTGTTCACGCGCGGCGGATTGAATCAACTCGATGCGGCGATCATGGATGGTTCCACGCTCGAAGCCGGTTCGGTCGGCGCCGTCGAACACGTGGCGCACCCGATCAAGCTTGCCTACGCAGTGATGACCGAAAGCCCGCACGTGATGCTCGTCGCCCACGGTGCCGAAGATTTCGCCTGGGCGCACGGGTTCAGGTTCACGCCTGCAGACTGGTTCTACACCGAGCGGCGCTGGCAGGACCATATCGAGGGATTGAAGACGCCGGCCACGACCGCGGCGGGCACGCCCGAACGCATCGTCGGCAAGGACGGCTGGGCCTACGGTACGGTCGGTGCCGTTGCCCTCGACCGTGAGGGTCATATCGCGGCCGGCACTTCCACCGGCGGACTCACCAACAAGCTCGACGGGCGCGTGGGCGACTCTCCGCTCATAGGCGCCGGCACGTATGCCGACGACGCCACCTGTGGCGCTTCCGGCACCGGCACCGGCGAGTATTACATGCGTCTCGATCTCACCAAGTCCATTTCCGATCTCATGGCGATGAAGGGCTGGTCGCTCAAAAAGGCGGCCGACACCATGGTGATGGACAGGCTGGTGAAGTTCGGCGGCGAGAACAGCGGCGGCGTGATCGCACTCGACGCGAAGGGCGACATCGCGACGCCGTTCAACACGCCAGGTATGTACCGTGGCTGGATCGGCATCGACGGCAAGCTCGTCGTCAAAATATACAAGGACGAATGAGCGAAGGCTCGAAGCACCGCGCATCCGGCTCCGTTTGTCGAGCACCATAAGGAGCCTCTGATTTATTCAGTGCTCCCTTGCGGGATTTTCAATCTCCATCCGTCATTTATGCGTTGATAGTCGAGGCGTTTTTGGTGCGCGAATCCGCGCCCATCGAAGCTGCGGACTTCGACCGAGATCCCGGTAGAGTCGAGATCGAGACAATTATAGGCATTGGGCTCGCCGCGCCGGCGATTTGATAGGGCGGTGCCGGCTTGAATGTCGAGGATACGGCCTGCGCGTTCTGGATTGACAGCCGGTACTTCCAGCACATGACTGACGTGAAGGTGTCCGGACAAGACGACGTGCGGCCGGTATGTTCCCAGCCCCTCCAACAGACGCCACGCCCAGGCGTGCAGCCGCAGGCCTCGTGCAGAGCGCGCGAACAAGGGGTGATGGGTAACCAGTATCCGGATTCGCTCTTGCGGCTGTGAAGCCAGGCGTTTGCGGATATCGGCAATCTGGCGCTCGTCCACGGTTCCGTTTTTCCACAGGAAAGGGCGCCCGGTATTGACTCCGAGCACAATGACGCTGTCGTCGCTATAGCAAGGATAAGGCGCATCGTTGATATAGCGGTGGTAGCGGCTGAGCGAACCGGTAAAGCGACGCGGCAAATCATACAGCGGCATATCGTGATTGCCTGGCACGATAAGCTTAGGCGCAGAAAAGCCGGAGAGAAGGGCTTGCGCGCGCCGGAATTGCGAGCGCCGCGCACGCTGAGTAATATCCCCGCTGACCACGATCAGATCGCATGCGGCGAGCGAGAGTTCGGCTTTCAGCGCCGCTTCAACCGCAGCGATCTCCGTGCCGTAGTGAAAATCCGACAGGTGAACGATGCGAGTCACGGCGCGATAATCTTTAGGGCACGCGGACGAATGCGGAATTCGAGCGGCGTTGCGATTTTTGCAATTTCGCCGTCTAGTGCCACACGGATGCGCCTCTTGCGGAAGTCGATGCGCACTTTTTCCGTGAGGCGCTGCTCGAGTACGCGTGAGTCTTTAAAGCGGCCGCGCAGTATCTGTAATCCGATTCTGAAAACTCCGAGACGGCTGAGTTGACGCGAGGTGACCAGGCCCAATTTGCCTTGCATGAGCGACCGGCGTTCGACGCCGCCTAATCCTTCCTGCAGGTAGGCATTGTTGCCGAGAAAAACGAATGTCGTACGAATGACATCGGCATTCTGTTCGTCTTCGAGATGCAACGTGAGGACCGGCAAACGTAAAAATACGCGCAGCATGGCGAGGGCCATGGCTGGCCATTTGCCCATACCCAACCGGTTCTGGTAGATGTTGCGGTGGCGCGTCGCCCTGACATAAGCGCCCAGCGAAGCGTTGTTGATGAAAATGCGACCGTTGACCTCGCCGACATCCACGGCAGCCTCATGGCCGAGTTTCAGCACGGCGACAGCGTCGTCAAGAGTCGTCGGAAGCCCGAGATCCTTGGCGAAGTGATTAAGCGTGCCGAGAGGCAAAACGCCGAGCGTGGTATCGGTGCCGACGAGGCGGTGTGCGGCCGTGCTGAGCGTACCGTCGCCACCGCCGACGATGAATTGCGACGCACCCGAACGAGCCAGCCGTTCGACCATTGCCGGTATCTCCCGCGGCGTTGCCCAATGAATCCGCACGTCGAGTCCCGCCTGTGCCAACAGGCGAGGCAGATTTTCGCGCAGTTTTTTGCGCTCGATGTGGGTGCGGCCTCCGGCATGTTCATTTATAAGAGCATCCATAAAAAAACCGTGTCTGGACATGAATGCAGCATTGCGCATGGATCAGTGCCGCGGAATGGGTTTCCTGATATCAGCCTACACCAGGATCTGAAACGTCAATCCCTTTTTGTGTCAACACATGCATCGGTGCCGGGGAGACAAGTCCGTGAAACCTGGCGGCTGAAATTAGCGGCACCATTGTGGTATTCCCATCCGCTTCCGTCACGCCCTTCGATCGGTATGTAGCGCCGGGAATATGCAGATTTGACAGGGGGAATATGCAACGCGTAGCATGATTACAAGGCAAATAACTGCCGATACCCAATCGTTCTTTGCGACAACAAGAGGAGTAGCCAAATGCCTGCTATCAGAAGGATCATCGGACTCGCCATTCTCGCTGCGGGAATAGTCCTGCTGGTCTTTGCCTTCAACGCATCGCATTCCACAGCATCGCACATATCCAATTTTTTCACCGGCAATCCTACCGACAAGGCCATGTGGCTGCTTATCGTCGGTATTATCTGCGTAATCGTCGGTCTGGGCGCAACGTTCCTGCCGTTTCGAGGTTTTCGGAAGCGTTAACCCTCTCGACACTATTGGTGCAGAGCGGAAGAGTACAGTCGCGTGGATGACAGAACTCGATAAAGTCGAACCGACTGCTTCCCCGAGCACGTCTACCAGTTCCCCCGTGGCGTCGCTGTAATCCCATCCGCTACGAAATCCGCGGCATCATGGTTGTAAAGGTTGGACATCGGCTTGATATTTAGTGCCGAAACCGCAAAAAGTACTGCAATAGTAATGAATCCGGTTTCCTGATTTTTTCGTTCTTGGTGTTTCCAACCGTGATGCCACCAAGCGCCAATGGGCGCCGTGATAAACATAATGACACCTACCAATCATCACGATCCCGGCAGGAAGAACAGCGCTACCGTCTCCCGAGTTCGCACCTACGATGGCGACCGCGATACCGATGCAAAGCAGCGTAAACCCCATGAGTGCCAGCCCTTCCAGCGTTTGGATGTCTGCTCAATCGTTGTGGCGTGATCAAGACCGATTGGGTTGCCACATCCCGGGCAGCTTGTCGCACGATCGGATATTTCCCGGCCGCATTCAGAGCACTTAATCAGAGCCATTTCGTATTTCCTCCCCTGATCAGCCTAAATTTAAGCTCAGTGATTTATAGTTCGGATCCCGTCATATTTTCACGTTAATACTTAAGGCAGACGTTGCGGGCTTCGGTGAAAAAGCGCAGGGATTCGAAGCCGCCCTCGTGGCCGAGACCGGAATCCTTGACGCCGCCCATCGGTGTGCGCAGATCGCGAAGCATCCAGCAGTTGACCCAGATCAGTCCGGCCTGTAAGTGTTCGGCGATACTTAACGCCTTGCCGAGATTTTCGGTCCACAGCGAGGCGGCGAGCCCGTAGCGCACGTCGTTCGCGATCGCGAGCGCTTCGTCCTCGCCCTCGAAGGGGATGAGTGTCGCGACGGGACCGAAGATTTCTTCCTGGTTGGTGCGGCAGTCACTCGCGAGTCCTTCGATCACGGTCGGCGCGACGAACCAGCCGTCGGCAAGTCGTCCCGGAATTTTCAAAGCCTCGCCGCCGCAGAGAATGTTTCCGCCTTCTTCGCGTGCGAGCGCAATGTAGCCGAGAACCTTGTCGTAGTGTTCGCGCGAGACGAGTGCGCCGACATCGGTCGCGGCGTCGCGGGGATCGCTCACCTTGAGTTTTTTTGTACCGGCGACGAAGGCATCACGGAAGCGTTCGTAGATCGGGCGCTCGATGAGAATGCGCGAGCCGCAGAGACAGATTTCGCCCTGGTTTGAGAACGCCGCGCGCAATGCGCCGGCGAGGGCTTCGTCGAAGTTGCAGTCGGCAAAGACGAGGGTCGGATTCTTGCCGCCGAGTTCTAGCGAAAGCCGCTTGAACTTCGGCGCCGCGCGCCGCGCGATGTCGGCGCCGGTTGCAGTTCCGCCGGTGAAAGTGATCGCGCGCACGTCGGGGTGATCCACCAGCGCGCGTCCGGCGCTTTCGCCGAGACCATGCACGACGTTGAGCACACCCGGTGGGAGTCCCGCCTCGTGCGCGATGGCGGCAAAGCGGGTCGCTGTCGCCGGTGTCCATTCCGAAGGCTTGGCGACAACGGTGCAGCCGGCGGCGAGCGCGGGCGCGAGCTTCCATGTGAAAAGGTAAAGCGGCAGGTTCCACGGCGAAATGCAACCGGCGACGCCGACCGGATTCCTGAGCGTGAAGTTGAACACGCCGGGCACGGGATGCGCCTCGCTCGCGAATTGACTCGCCGCCGCACCGTAGAAGCGCAGGTTGAGCGCCGCGCGCGGAACGTCCACGCGGCGTGCCAGCGATTCCGGTTTGCCCTGGTCGCGGCTTTCGAGCGCGACGAGTTCATCCAGATGCGTCTCGATGCCCTGCGCGATGCGCTCCATGATCCTGCCGCGCTCGATTGCGGGAAGTGCAGCCC
>JBOIBN010000065.1:0-11435 GCA_050739575.1 Gammaproteobacteria bacterium | reverse complement strand
GTGCCGCACTGATCGCAATACAGGAGCTCGAGGACGCGGCATGTTTCATCCTCGTACTGCCATGTGATAGGGGCAGTTCCGATAAAGAGCTTGCCGGCAGTCCTTCCACCGCCGGCATCTTCGCCATGGCAATCAAAATCCGGCTTCACGCAAGCCCATGTGCCTTCTATGTTGCGGAACAGCCAGTGAAGGCGCATCGCAGGTAGTGTAGATGGGCGACCGGGGGCGTCACATCGTGATCTCGCGACAAAGAAGCCAGCAACGGCATTCCACAACATCGTGGAATCATGGCCTGGCCCGAACATGCCTTCGCCGAAGGTCTGGATCGAGACTGCGCGCACGCGTCCGTCCACTTCGCAGCTTTCAAGCACTCTCGCCGTGATGGCCGCTTCATCTGACTCCATCGCTAGGATGTAGTTGTTCCCGTCATCCCCATTTGGCTCCGATGTAATCGAGTATGCGATCTGGTTCAGTGCCGCAATTATCCTGGTCTCTCCGCCAGCGTCAGCGGCGTGTTTCAACTCGGCGAAGAGGGCAGGATCGAGCTTGCGGTCCATCTGCAATACAGGCAATTCCTCCGACGATCCTGAAATGACTTGATCCGCTTCCCAGTTCACGCCGAAGAAATCGGAAAGGAATTTCAGCGAGTCAGGGTCCCCGCCATCCAGTGATGCACTGGATGCAAGAATCCTGAGTTTCGGACTGTCCGGGGTGAGCCCAAGCCGCATTAGCAGGAGCCGCAATAGGTATGCAACTTCCGTGCCTTGGGTACCCCGGTAAAGGTGGAGCTCGTCGATTACAAGGTGGAAGACGCTATCGTTACGCTGTAGCCACTCCCGTGTGTGTTCGAATATAGGCGCGTCGATATCGCGCATCAGCATGATGCTTAACATGCTGTAGTTGGTGATGAGGATATCCGGCGGCGCATCCTGCATGTCCCAGCGGCACCGCATTTCCGCACCGTTTAGCCGTGGGAAGAACCATGTGACATCGCTGTTCCCCGTGGCGGCCGCATGCTGCTCAGCCGCCATGGCATCTTGTTCAGCAGATGAAAGTATATTGCAGAGCTCATCAATTTTGTGGCGGTTTGGACCACCAGTCGGGTTAATCTCGTGACCGGGGACGGGCGTATTTCCGTTATACCTGCCTATGTAGAAGCGGTTACCTGACCTTGTGCTCTTGAACCAGTCTCCGGCAGCGGCAGAATCGAGCGAGCGGCGCAGCCGGCTCAACTGGTCTTCCACAAGCGCATTCATCGGGTAGAGAATCAGGGCGCGGACTGCAGCAGGCCGCGTTTCGTTCACCCTCTGCGGTACCCTATAGGAACGAAAGATGCGTTCCGTTCGTCCCGTAAGCCTCCTGCAGGACTGCTGCCATCCGGCGTCTCTCCACCAGTCATGTTGATGCGGAGATTGAGGCCCTGGCGCTCGCCAGTGGCCAGACTCTTTAGCCAAATAGGCGAACAACGGCAACAGGAATGCCTCCGTTTTACCAGAGCCGGTGCCCGATGTCACCACGGCATTCCGTCCTTGTAAAGCAGTCTGCAGCATCGTGAGTTGATGCGAATAAAGCCGGATGTCAGGCCTGTCAATAAGGCCGCATAAAACAAGCTCCTTGAATGTCCTGATTTCCTCTACCGACATGCTTGGCAAGTCGCGCACGTCAAGGTCAGGAATGGACTTGCCTGAGGAGCGATAACGCGGAAGAGGTTCCACCCATGGCTCTTGGTAGAACGATCGCGTGTTCTTCAGCAGTTTCTCGCGCTCGCGTTCGAGCGATTCAAAACGTGTGCCGAACGCGGTCCGCACGTATAGGATAAAGCTGTCGCGAACTCTTTCGAAGCTGCCTAACGGGTTCTGCATTCGGCCCCCCCTTATTTCACAAATCGGTACGGAACAAGACGCTGGCCGAGCTTCTCTGCGGCCAGGCTTGCTATCTGCAGCGGAACCATACCGTAGACGCGAAGCCGCGAACCACCGATGAGAGCGTCCTCTGTCAATTTCTCAACGCGCGGCGTGAGCCCAGAACATAGCACGAGTGCCCTTTCGATTAGCTTTGGGGGCAGCAGTGTCGCCGGAAGAGCGAGCTTGCAGCGTTGTGGATCGTAGAACAGCACACGCTTATCCAAATCCTGCATGACTAAATACCGTCCCCATGCCCGATCAACGATGGCGCGCCGTGTACCCGAGGCGTAGAAATGAATACGAGTGTTGTTGACGGGATTTGTCATCGATCTGAGCATTGGCCGCGCGTCAGGTTGCGGAGCCATGAATCGAAGTTCGCTCGGGTTGAAATCACGGCGTTCCCAGTTTAAGTCGTCATCGTTCTCCCAACGCAGCGAACCGCGGTACTCTTGTATCGACCCAGTGCAGCTAATCAATGTCCATGCCGGTGGGCCGCCGACAAGAGGAATGCCAATAGCAGCTGCGAACTCCTCTAGTACAGGCAGCGACGCCGCGCGCACACATATGCGTAGCGGCGCGAAAGCATCGTAATCTTGCGGTTCGATACAGATCTCTAAGTCGGAGTTATGCTGAGCTTCTTGATTGATATCGTTAGTCGTTCTCTCGCTGCGAGCACCAGCTAGCACCACTTGCGGCAAACCACCAAGCGGAAGTCTCACAAGCGATGCTGGCGCCCTGATGATCAGTGCCGACGCACTGGATAGATCCGAATCACAATGGGCCAGCGACTCCAAACTTAGCAGTGCTTGGTATCGCGCCAGCCTTGTGTTGCCGGTCTGAGCTATCGGCGCACCGCCACCTTCCTCTGTGGCATTACCAACAGCCAATGTTTCAACTGCTTTACGAAATGCTGGCCAAGCCATTTCCCCCTTGGACGTTAGGACGAATAGGAGTTTGTCACCGATGCTATACATTTTTGGCAACGCTCACATATTTGTCCCAGAGGCTCCTTTCAATGTGCTTCGACGGCGGCGTTATTCGCTTGCGCATATGCCATAGCACTTCTATCCAGTGTTTGCGGTTCCTCGGCGTAGCGGTCTTGTCGTCCGGCAGCGGCATACATGACTCAAGGTCTGGCCCGCAAAAGATCGCTTTGCCCCGCTTGAGTGGGAACATCGGTATTGCCCATACCGGCATCCAACCTGGGAATGGCTCATCCGGCCAGTCTGCAAACTGACCAGGCAGCCTGCCTATGAACAGCACCCGCCGGTAAAGAGAGCATTCTGGCAAGGTGTTGTAGTTGAATTTTAGCAGTTCGGCACTGACAACGACTGCGCCCGCGACGCTCCTGGTTGCATTGCCGACACCATTTTGCCACACACCGAAGTGATCCAGTTGTCGCAAGGGTTCTACAAATTTCCACGGCCCTGCGTCGGCCAACTTTAATGAACGCCTCTGAATCTCAATGTCGTCAGCAAATGCAGTTAACGTGCACATGCTTTCCACTGGCAGGTTCTCCGGAAGGCGGAAATAGCCTGTGTTGACAGCCTCCAATTGTGTTTCATCGCACAGCAATCGTATTTGCTCATGCGCAGTTTCTACACTTACCGTTGGCCGTGCAAAGTTAAAGAATGTAATTCCAGGGCCAGTGCGTATGCCGCCGTTCAAATTTATTCGATCCGAAAGCGGAAGCCCGAGCATTGGGAACCGGTCGTGCACATCCTGATCGGATCTCACAGATTGGATGGATACAAGTCGCCAATTTGCCGGCAAGCCGCGATTTATGTCGATCTCGGTATAGCCTGTGCAGGAGCCTGTCCCCCACCTGCGGATTAAGTCCATGCAGGTGTCGTGCACAAGCAGCATCATGGTGCCGCCGACGGGAAGCCTGTTCACCTCGACTTCGCCCGGAAGGCCCTGATCCACGCCCTTGGCGAGTATGCGTACGGGGGATCCTCTCAGACTGTAAGTTTGCGTGCCCGTTTCGTCAGTGTAGGAGGCTCTGGAGCACCAATCAAGCACAGCTGGGTCAAAAGATGACCCGTCGTCCAAGGCCAGCGGCGTGGACCAGTCCTGCGCTGATGGCTCGCACTGGAGTCTCGTATGCTGCCCTTCGTCAACCAAGACCATGCCGTCATCCGGAATGTTGCGCTTAGACTTGCACCTGAGTGAGAGCTGGCACGTTTTGAGGACACGGTTAACCTGGCAACATATGAGCAACGATCCTGCGACGCGGACCCGCTCTTTCTCCTCGCCCTCCTCACCTTGCACGGCAAGCTTTCCGTCCCAGGCGTGCAATTCGTCCAAGAGCACATCAACTATGATCCGCATGAGTTCTACGGGAATACCTTGGGGCCGACGAGCGAAATCGACGGTGACTGGCCTGAGCCGGCCGGTTCCGTATCGTGCGATGTCAGCGAGCAATTCCTGGTCAGACGGCGTTGCGGTTGGGTCTAGTCCTGCCGTTGCAAAGATCCCAGGCAGGTTCTGCAGCTCGTCGTCCGTCAGAAGCATCTGGGCCTGAGGCAACCCGACATGCTCCCAGCTGCCAGACCTGTACGTCTCGAAGATGCCCAGCTGCCCACCCTTGTCATCCTGCGTCCAGTTTGCGAGATCTTTCCAGAGGATTTGCATTCTGTGGAACGATGGTATTTGGCCGGTGTCAGGTCGGTCACCAAGTAACGTACGCAGTCGCGGGTAATATGCATGTGGTGCAAAGTCACCAGCTTGACCGGCAGCGAGCACAAAGAGTGCCAGGGACGTCAGATAAGGGGGATACTCCCGCCCCCTGCTTCTCCAGTTCGTGAAGGCCTGTATGGCACGCATGCACAAGCCCTGCCGGGTCGCCCACGGCGGCCCGGTCTTGGCTGCAGTGATGAAATCTCCCACGGGATCTGGCGACGGCACGCCAAGTGTCTTGATCATATCCTCAGTGACGAACAGAAACACGCGCTGCCCCGCCTTGTCCGGCGTGAAGAAGTGCGCACCGATGCGGTCATTCCACTCCAGATAGTCCATTTTTCTCAGCTCAAATCAAGCTTGGTCGCCAAAAACCGAATTGCTGCTATTCCTCTCCCCGATAGGGTTGTAGGCCCCGTTTGTTCCGTCCGAAGCGCGGCCTCTTATTCCACCGTCACCGATTTCGCCAAATTCCTCGGCTGATCCACATCCGTCCCCTTGAGCACCGCCACGTGATACGCGAGCAACTGCAGCGGAATCGTATAGGTCACCGGATCCAGGAACAGCCCCCGCGCCGCGGGTATCCCGATCACGCGAACGCCGGGCTCCTCTTCGATGCCCGCCTGTTCGTCTGCGAACACGATCAGCTCGCCGCCGCGGGCGCGCACCTCGGCGAGGTTCGAGCGCAGCTTCTCCAGCGTCTCGTCGTTGGGTGCGACGGCAACGACCGGCATCTCCTCGTCCACCAGCGCGAGCGGTCCGTGCTTGAGTTCGCCCGCCGGATAGGCCTCGGCGTGGATGTAGGAGATTTCCTTCAACTTGAGCGCGCCTTCGAGCGCGATCGGAAGGGCAGCTTCGCGCCCGAGGAATAACGCGTGTTCTTTGGAAACGAAGAGTTCCGCGATCTCCGCGATCCTGTCGCTCAAGCCGAGCGCGGCTTCGACTCTCGCGGGCAGCGCCGTAAGTTCGCGCACGAGTTCAGCCTCGCGTTCCTTCGTGAGTCCGTGCCGGCGGGCGAGGACGACCGTGAGCAGCATGAGCGCGACGAGTTGCGTCGTGAAGGCCTTGGTCGAGGCGACTCCGATCTCGGGACCGGCGCGCGTCATCAGCACCAGCTCGGAGTCGCGCACCAATGAGGATTCGGGCACGTTGCAGATGGTGAGCGCGCCGACATAGCCGAGCGTCTTGGCCATGCGCAGCGCCGAGACCGTGTCGAGCGTCTCGCCGGACTGCGACACGGTGACGAAAAGCGTGCCGTGCGTGACGACCGGTTTGCGGTAGCGGTATTCGCTCGCCACTTCGACGCTCACCGGAATACCGGCGAGGTTCTCGATCAGCTGACGCGCGACGAGGCCTGCGTGATAGCTCGTGCCGCAGGCGACGATGTGCACGGCCTGCACTTTTTCGAATATTTCCACCGCCGTATAGCCGAAGGCAGCCTCGAGCACGCGTCCGCCGGCGAGGCGTTCCTCCAGCGTTTCCCCGATCGCACGCGGCTGCTCGAAGATTTCCTTCGCCATGAAGTGACGGTATTCGCCGCGGTCGGCGGCGTCGGGCGCGAGCGTGCTTTCCTTGATCGGACGATCGATTCGTTTGCCATCGAGGTCATGCACGACGACACCCTCACGGGTCAGTGTCGCAACGTCACCGTCTTCCAGGAACTGAAACCGGCGCGTAACCGGCAGAAGCGCCATGACGTCGGAGGCGGCGTAGTTTTCGCCGATGCCCCGACCGACGACGACGGGACAGCCTATGCGCGCCGCGACCAGCGTGTCGGGATCTCTCGCGGACAGCGCGACCAGCGCGTAGGCGCCTTCGAGCCGGTTCGCGGTGCCGCGCACGGCTTCGGAAAGCGAGGCGCCCGCCTGCATTTCGCGATGGATGCAATGGGCGACGGTCTCGGTGTCGGTTTCCGATTCGAAGCAGTAGCCGGCTTCGACGAGTTCCGCGCGCAGCGCCTCGTGGTTCTCGATGATGCCGTTGTGAACGATCGCCAACTCGTCGTGCGAGATGTGCGGATGCGCGTTGTTCTCGCGCGGCGCACCGTGCGTCGCCCAACGGGTATGCGCCATGCCCAACCTGCCGGCGAGCGGATGTTCCTCCAGCTTCTCTTCCAGCATGTGCACCTTGCCTACCGCGCGGCGGCGTTCGAGATGCCCATCATCCGCGCGCACGACGATGCCGGCGGAATCGTAGCCGCGGTATTCGAGACGGCGTAGCCCTTCCATGAGGACGGGCACGAGATCGCGCGCGCCGATGCCGCCGACTATTCCGCACATAAAGTCTTACTTCTTACGCGGATCGGAATGATCGTTTGTGCCTGCGGCGCGGAATTGGTTTTTGCTTGCTTCGTGCGCAAATCGCCTCCGGCGGGGGTCTCTTTTCTTTGCTCGTCCAAAGAAAAGAGACGAAAAGAAAGGACGCCCGACGGGTGCGACTGATCCTGCGCTCCGCGGCTTTGGTTCCCGCGCCGGCCGATGCCGCTGTCCTGCGGCAACGGCCGGAGGCGGACGTCCTGTCCGCCTCCCTTTCGGGCGCAAGCCCAAAGCCTTGCCGTGCTCGGGCGCACCCAACGGGAAATCGAAGAAAGGATAGGAGCGTGGTATCGCTGCGCGATCTCCATTTTGCTGCTCGCTTCTCTCCTATCACTTCTCATTCCTTATCCTTCTTCTTCGGTCGTTTCCAGCCTTTCACGATCGTTTGGGGCGCGCGGGCAATAGTCAGCGTGTCGGCGGGCACGTCCTCGGTAATGGTCGAACCGGCACCGATGGTTGCCCCTGCACCGATCTCGACCGGCGCGACCAGGGGACAGTCCGAGCCTATGAAAGCGTCGTCGCCGATGACGGTCTTGTGTTTTCGCGCGCCGTCATAGTTGCAGGTGATGACGCCCGCCCCCACGTTCACCCGCTCGCCGATTTCCGCATCGCCGAGATAGGCGAGATGGTTGGCCTTGCTGCCGCGTCCGAGTTTCGTATTCTTGACCTCGACAAAGTTGCCGACGTGAGTTTCATCCGCGAGTTCGCTGCCGGGGCGCAGCCGTGCGTATGGACCGATGATCGCGTTCGCGCCAACGCGCGCATGCTCGACGATGCTGTACGAGCGGATTTCCGTTCCGGCACCGACGACGGAATCGCGAATAATTACCCCCGCGCCGATACGAACGTCGTCGCCCAGTTCGACGCTGCCCTCGAACACCGTGTTCACGTCGATGAAAACGTCGTGCCCACAGACCACACGTCCACGCAGATCTATGCGCGCCGGATCGGCGAGCACGGCGCCTGCCGCCATCAGTTCGCGGGCACGCCGACGACGCAGCTCGGTCTCCGCGGCGGCGAGTTCAAGCCGGTTATTGACGCCACGGGTTTCGCCGGCGTCGGCCGCCTCGATCGCGCGCACCGCAATGTTGTCGCCGATCGCAAGCGCGACCACATCGGTCAGGTAATACTCGCCCTGCACGTTGTCCTTGCCGATGCGCGGCAGCCACTCGCGCAACTTTTGCGCCGGCGCGACGATGACGCCGGTGTTGACTTCGGTAATGGCGCGCTCGGCGGCGCTTGCATCGCGTTCCTCGACGATGCGCTCGATCGCGCCCGCGGCATTGCGCACGATGCGCCCGTAGCCCTGCGGATCCGGGAAGCGGACGGTGAGCAGCGCAAGCGCGCCTTCATCGGCGGCGGCTGCGAGAGGGACGAGCGTTTGCGTCCGGATGAGCGGCACGTCGCCATAGAGCACGAGCACGCTGCCCGCAGCGGGCAACAACGGCAAGGCTGCGGCCAGGGCATCGGCGGTTCCGAGCCGCTCCTTCTGTTCGGCCCACTGCAGATCGCGATCCGGAAACGCCGCGCGGAGCGATCCGCCGTCGGGCGCGGCGACGAGCACGATCCGTCCGGGTTCGAGGGTGCGGGCGGCGGCGAGCACATGAGCGAGCAGCGGCGCACCGGCAAGCGGCGCGAGCACCTTGGGCCGCGTGGAGTGCATCCGCTTGCCCTCGCCGGCAGCGAGGATCACGACATTAAGAGACATGGGCCGACTTGCGCTTGCCTGTCCGGCTGAACACGATACCGCATCCGGCGCCGGCGGGCATCTGCTCGCCGGATGACGGGTTATGGACCCGGGGCGGCTTGTCCTTCCGACCGACCGGTGGCCGGCGGCGGCGCCGGCGAATTGCCCTTGACGTCTCCCTTCCCCGGCGGCGGCTTGAGATGCTCGAAGTTCGGCTTGTAGGCCTCGATGAAGGCGTTGCGCAGGACGCCCATGATAGCGTCGAAGGTGCTGATGTTTTTGTTGTCGATCCGGCCGCTGATCGGCACCCGGGTTGCAAACTGGTTCTTGGAATGGTTTTCGAATATCCATCCGATGGCGCCGGCGAGCATCTGCCAGGCGACCTCGAACGGATTCTCGTGCTCCTGCTCCACGTCCTGCTTCCAGCTGAAGATGTCCATGTCGTGGATCAGCGGCTTGGCGTAGCCGTTGAGCATCCCGTTGCGTGCCTCGAGCTGCATCACGAAGTCGCCGTTGCCGCCGGCAAAGTCGAGATGGGCGTAGGCCCGCACAAAATCGTTCAGATGGGTGAGCTGCATGTTGCGCAGGCGCAGCCGGAAGTCGAAATTCTGGAAGTGGCTGAAGGGATCGAAGTGGGCCTGGGTGTCGAGCGGCGCGCCGCCGAGCACGTTCGCCGTTGCCGTAAGCGTCGCGACGCGCTTGCCGTTCTCGTCGCGCACGTTGGTCAGGTTAAGGACGAGCAGGTGCACATCGGTGGCCTCGAGATCCACCGTGGGTTTCGATTGGAAGTTGTGAAAGGTCACGTTTCCGTTGTCCACCTCAAGCTGGTTGAGGTGAATAGGGAGCAGCTTGTCGAGCTGCTTGCGCCAGTCCACGCCGCCACCGCTCTGCTTGTCGGCCTTGTGCGCCGCATCGACGAAGTTGAGCGTGGGTCGTTCGAAACTGACATCCGAGACGATGGCGCCGTGGAAGAGCGCGCTCCAGCTGAGGGAAATATCGATGACGGGAGCGTCGAGCAGCGGAATCGGAACCTTGCCGGTTTCCTTCATGATCGTAAGTCCGTCGACGTCATAGGCACCGCGCCAGAGATTCATGGTCACGTCGGCGACGTGGCCGTGGTACTGGCCCATGTGCGCCAGCGTCTTATTGAGATAATCCTTGACGATGTAGGGAAGCGCAATGCGCAGTCCGATCAGCACGACCAGCACGATGCCGATCGCGATGAGCAGCCGCCGATTTCTTTTTACGTTCGTAGCCAAACCCGCGCAGAGGCGTTCTCCAATGTTACCGCCAATGCAAGCCGCAGTTCAAACTGCCGGGCGCAGGCCGCGGGAAAGGGACGTGCGCAAGCGAAAGCGCGAAATACATACATGCCACGATTCGCTTATACTTCGTCGGCGGCGCACACAAAGGGTGGATGGGGCATGGACGATTTCCAGCAGCAACTCGTGTCCTGGCAGCCGTTCTTCATGACGATGGCCGCGGTATGCGCCACCTTCGCCGGGCTCCTGTTCCTGGCCTTGTCGCTGCATGTGCACCAGTTCGCCGAAGCGTCCAAGGCCAATCTCAAGCGGCTGGCCCTGCACACGTTTGCCGACTTCCTGCTGATCCTGTTTATTGCCTTCTTCTGTATCGTGCCCCATACCGATCATGAAGTGCTCGGTACCATGCTGACAGTACTCACGATTCTCGGCATCGTGCAACTGCGCAAGCCGCTGATGGGGAGCCTTCACGACAGGAATGTGAGCGAGCACAGGCGATATTTCTTCATCCGCATGGGCATCTCCGTCATGGCCCGCGCGCTGCTCCTCATCGGCGCGATTGCCATGCTGCAAAATGTTGACGTGACAGTCATCGACTACTGGTTTTTCATATTCGCGGGCACTATCTCCCTGCTGGTATCCGCTACCCGCAACGCCTGGTTCCTGCTGGTGCACGAGCTGAATTAAGGAAACTCTGAGCAATTCGTCCGTGAATTGCTCAGAGACGACGAGTCCGGCACATGTCCGGACTCGCCTTACGCCGAATCAAGCACTCGCGTGCTCGATTCGCGGTGGCGCGTCCATGCGCCACACGGAACCTCTGAATAAACCAGAGGTTCCTTAATCCGGCCGGTCACGCCGATCCGTCTGCCGGTAAAGCAGGGAAACTTTTTTGATTTCGGGTTTTCCGCGCCGCGGCGCGGACGCCGTCGTTCAGGCGCGGCGGTCGCGGTGCAGATCCTCGATCATGCGCAGTTGCGCCTCGGCCTGTATCAGCTCTTCGCGGGCGCGTTCGAGATCGATGTCCCCGTGTTTGCCGGCGAGACTTTCTTCCGCCCGCGCCTTGGCTTCGCGTGCGGCCTGTTCGTCCAGATCACGCGCACGCATCAGCGTGTCGGCCAGCACCGAAACTTCGTGCGGCTGCACTTCGAGCAAGCCGCCGGTAACGAAGAATTCCCGCTCCTCGCCACCCTCCAGACGCACCCGGACCGCACCCGGCTTAAGACGGGTAAGCAGCGGGGTATGCCGCGGCAGGATGCCGACTTCGCCCATCTCTGCCGGTGCAAAGACCATTTCGGCGTCGCCGTCGAAGATGGCCTCGCTCGCACTGACGATGTTGACGTGAATCGTTGCCACTAGGCGGCTTCCTTCGCCTTCGCAACCGCTTCGTCAATGGTGCCGACCATGTAGAAGGCCTGCTCCGGCAGCGAATCGTACTCGCCCTCGACGATGCCCTTGAAGCCGCGGATGGTCTCGGCGAGCGGGACGTACTTGCCGGGCGAACCGGTGAACACCTCGGCGACGAAGAAGGGCTGGGAGAGAAAGCGCGAAATCTTGCGCGCGCGCGAAACGATCAGCTTGTCCTCTT